>USPO01000026.1 GCA_900556575.1 uncultured Eubacteriales bacterium | reverse complement strand
GAAAATGCGGGATACGGCGCTTCACCAAAAGGAGAGGAAAAAAGATCAAATATCGGCGGTGATGATTCATTGGAGGATAAAGAATCTCCGATATTGAAGAAAAGGCTTATAGCTTCTGTTATATTCCTTGTTATACTTATGTATTTCTCAATGGGACATATGATGTGGGGCTGGAAGTTGCCAGGTTTCTTTGAAGGAAACCATATTGCAATGGGACTTGTTCAAATGCTGCTTACCATAATAATTATGGTGATAAATTCAAAATTCTTTATAAGCGGATTTAAGGGATTGCTGCATAAATCTCCTAATATGGATACACTTGTAGCACTTGGTTCGGGAGCGTCATTTGTGTACAGTATGTATGCACTTTTTGCAATGACCGATGCACAGGTTAAGGGAAATGCTGATATGGTTATGTCATATATGCATGAGTTCTATTTTGAATCTGCGGCAATGATTTTAACGCTTATTACAGTAGGTAAAATGCTTGAGGCACGCTCAAAGGGAAAAACAACAAATGCATTGAAAAGCCTTATGAAGCTTGCACCAAAAACAGCGGTTGTAATCCGTGACGGGAAAGAAACCGAGGTTGAAATTGAACAAGTTCAAAAGGGCGATATATTTGTTGTTCGTCCGGGAGGAAGTATTCCGGTTGATGGTGTTGTTGTAGAGGGAAACAGTGCGGTAAATGAGTCGGCTTTGACAGGTGAAAGTATTCCGGTGGATAAGACAGTGGGAGACAATGTTTCAGCTGCAACTATTAACCAATCGGGATATATAAAATGTGAGGCAACAAGGATAGGAGAAGATACAACGCTTTCGCAGATTATAAAGATGGTCAGTGATGCGGCGGCAACAAAAGCGCCTATTGCAAAGGTTGCCGATAAGGTATCGGGTGTCTTTGTTCCGGTTGTTATTACAATTGCCGTAATAACTATAATTGCGTGGCTGCTAGCTGGAGAGAGTATTGGCTTTGCTTTGGCAAGAGGTATTTCCGTTCTTGTTATAAGCTGTCCTTGTGCTTTAGGACTTGCGACACCTGTTGCTATTATGGTAGGAAGCGGAGTAGGTGCGAAAAACGGAATATTATTTAAAACAGCTGTTTCTCTTGAAAGTGCAGGAAAAACCAATATTGTCGCACTTGACAAAACAGGTACAATTACAATGGGTACACCGAAGGTAACGGATATTATAGCGGCAAATGGCTATGATGAAGATTATCTGTTAAAGACAGCATATTCGCTTGAAAGTAAAAGCGAACACCCTCTTGCAGGGGCTATTGTGGGAGAGGCAGAGCAAAGAAAGCTTGATACCTTTGAAGTAAGCAATTTCAGAACGGAAACAGGAAACGGATTGACAGGAACGATTAACGGAAAGCATATAGCCGGAGGAAGCGGAAAGTTTATCTTTTCAAAGATAAAGCCTGATGACGAAATAGAAAATGAAGTTAAAAGGCTTGCCGAAGAAGGAAAGACACCTATATTATTTTCTGAGGATAATAATATAATCGGAATTATAGCTGCTGCTGATGTTATAAAAGAAGATAGTCCGAAGGCAGTTAAGGAATTGCAGAATATGGGCATAAAGGTTGTAATGCTTACGGGTGATAATGAGCGTACAGCTAAGGCAATAGGAAAGCTTGCCGGAGTGGACGAGGTTATAGCGGGAGTAATGCCGGACGGCAAAGAAAGGGTTATAAGAGAACTGAAAAAATCTGGTAAAACCATAATGGTAGGTGACGGTATCAATGATGCGCCGGCACTTACAACGGCAGACACCGGAATTGCGATAGGTGCCGGAGTTGATGTTGCAATTGATGCGGCGGATGTAGTACTGATGAAGAGCCGTTTAAGCGACGTTCCGGCAGCAATCAGACTAAGCCGTGCAACTCTTAGAAATATTCATGAAAATCTATTCTGGGCATTTATTTATAACGTTATAGGAATACCGCTTGCTGCCGGTGTATATATTTCACTTTTGGGCTGGAAGCTAAATCCTATGTTCGGTGCGGCGGCAATGAGCCTTTCAAGCTTCTGTGTTGTATCAAATGCATTGAGATTAAATTTAGTTAAAATTCATGACTCGCGTCATGATAAGAAAATAAAAAATAAATCTAAAAAAATGGAGGAAAATAGTATGATAAAGACAATGACAATCGAAGGAATGATGTGCGAGCATTGCGAGGCAAGGGTTAAAAAGGCTATTGAGGCACTTGATGGTGTAGCTGATGCAGAGGTAAGCCATGAGAAGGGAACAGCTGTTGTCAAAATGGCAGTAGATATAAGTGATGAAGTTCTTAGAAAGGCAGTAGAGGATCAGGATTACACGGTTAAGGAAATAAAGTAAGGATAAGGGACTATTGCAAAAAAATAATTGCGATAGTCCTTTTATTTAGAGCATTTTAGGGGTTGCAATTTGCAGAGTTATATAGTATAATAGTAATGATAACCGTAAAAGAATAATTACGCAACGGAAAGACGTAATGAACACTTTCCGTTAATTACCGCTTTTGGGGGAGCAATGTAGTTGTGGAAAGGAGTTCATAATTATGAAAATTGAGCAAATATCAGAAAATAAAGTAAGGGTTAGCATAACAAATGCGGAAATGACAGAGATGAATATTAGGCCGGAAATGTTTGCAGCAGGAGGAAAGGAATTGAATACTTTTCTTTTTAATATTATGGATGAAATAAGTAAACAAACGGATTTTGACCCGTATTTCGGAAGTCTTACAATGGAGGCAATTCATGACACTGACGGAATGAGCATTATGATTTCTAAGGGAATTGATACATCAAGACTGGGGGATCAGACTGGAAGTAAAAGCGTAGGTGATGAAATTGACGAATTAAAAACTCTTGCAGGAATTCTCAGCAAACTCTCAGCAATTGCAGACGTATCGGGTGAAAGACAAGGCGGAGATTCGCTTTCAGGTGTTCTTGCAATTCCTCGAAAAAAACTTGAGAGACAGCAGGGGCACAGTACTGCAAAAAAGCGCAGAAAAATTAAATCTGTAAGAGCTGTTAAGGAGGATAATCCTCAGGAATTTACTACATATATATTTGAAAGCTTTGAAGATATGTGCCATACACTTCAGAATATGAGCGATATGGCGGTGAAAAGAACAGAGCTGTATAATATTAATGGACACTATGCGTTTATTCTTCCAAATATAACTCTTCTTGTAGATGATGCGGCAATGATTATAGAGTATGCATTGAATATGAGAAGCAGAGTTTCTTGTGAACGTGTAAGAGAGCATGGTAAGCTTATCGCAGAAGGCGAAAAGCTTATGGAAATGCGCGATAAAATAGAAAACCTGATATAGAAAATAGGACAGAATATAAATTTTTTTGAAATTATAATAAAATTTTCAAAAAATACTTGAAAAATGTATGTCCTCATAGTATAATAGTATAGTAATTTAAGAGGCAATGCCTCAAATAAAATTTAGATTGGAGATATGTTAATGAACGTATTAGATTTAATTGATGTTCCGGGCGAAATTACAGCCTATGCAGATGGTGAACAGCAAACAACGCAGTCTGCAGATGGACCGCAGGGACAGGTAAATCCTGTTATGCAGAATATCGTAACTTTTCTTCCGATGGTTCTTATTATTGTTTTACTTTATTTTATGATGATAAGACCGCAGAGAAAGCGTGAAAAGGAAACAAAAGAAATGATTAACGCATTGAAAGTGGGCGATAAGGTTGTTACAATCGGCGGAATTTGCGGTAAGGTTGTTAAGATTAAGGATGAATTTGTTGTCCTTGAAACAGGAAACATAGGATCAACAGGCGAGAAGTCATATGTAAAAATGGAACGTGACAGCATTAAGACTGTTGAAGGAAAGCAGGCTGCTTGAGAATAATTAAATCATCTCCGTAATATAATGTAGAGGTATAGTATAGCTTCTAATAAAATTATATTACGGAGGTTTTTTAGTATGAAAATAAGGTGGATTTTTTCAGGATCGGTTATGGCATTTGTCATAACGTTCGTAATTGTATTTCTTATTGCCGCAGCTGAGTATTCGACAGGTTTAAATGAGGGAGCAGCTCAGATATTTGCTTATATTTCAGCTGCTGTAGGAGTTTTTATAGGTTCAGCTTTTTCAGCAAGAAAATCCGGCGAAAAGGCATTAATTAATGCAATGCCGGTTTCGGTTATTTACATAGCGGCTATAATTTCTGTCACATTAATTTTAAATAAGGGTATGAATGCAGATATACACAGTATAAGTCTTTTTGCCGGAATTATATTTTCGGGATTTTTAGGAGCTGTGTGCGGACAAAAAAGATAGCGGTAATGTCAGAAAAATGAAATAATTCATAGGATAAGAAGAAAGGAAGGCTTTATTATGAAGCAGAAGGAAAAACAAAAGCACAGTACAGAGGAAATAGGTAACAGAGAAAAGAAAAAGGTTAATGCTATTGCAATTGCAGCTGTTTGCATAGTATGCTCGGCTGCCATAGGCATGGGTGCGGGCTTTGCACTTACAAAAGTAAAGCATAATGCCTCAAACGGGGTAAATGTTGTTGTTAATTCAGAGAATAATGAGTCTGAAGAAAAGACGGAGGAAAATAAAGAGGAAACGGCACAGCCGGAAGAAGAGGAAAAAGGTGCGGAACAGGCTGATGTGAAATTTCCGCAGCCTTCAGAGGAAAATGACCTTATAAATATAATTGCAGAGGCAAAAAGACGAGGAATGACAAAGAGAGCATATCTGACTTTTGATGATGGACCTTCAAAAAAGGTTACTCCGGAAATACTGGATACGTTAAAGAAGCATAATATCAAGGCAACATTCTTTGAAGTTGGAAAAATGATAAAAGAAAATCCAGATATGGCAAAGAGGGTTTACAATGAGGGGCATCTGATTGCGAACCATTCATATTCACACGATTACAATGCACTTTATGCAACGGAGCAGAGTTTTTCGGATGAGGTTACAAAGACAGAACAGGCAATAGAAGAAGTGACCGGAGAAAAATTAAAATTCAAGCTTGTGCGTTTTCCGGGAGGAAGCTACAATGCTGGAGACCATGCCGCTGAAAAGCAGGTATATAAGAAAACACTTGCAAATATGGGATATTATTTTTGTGATTGGAATACACTGAACGGTGATGCAGAGGGAAAGGAAAAAAATTCAGCTGAACTTGATGCATTCTTTAAAAAGTATGCGGCAAGCTATATAGAGCAGGATAAAAATCTTATTATACTAATGCACGATTCAGATGTGAAGCAGGCAACAGCAGATGCATTGGACGGCATAATAGTTTATCTTGTTGAGCATGGATATACGTTCCATAGATTAGATGATATAGAATGGAATGAACAGTAACGTGTCTGTCGTATAAGCAAATAAGGTAAAACGGGAGGATGAATATGCCTGGAAAAATTATAGATTTACATGCCCATACAACAATATCGGACGGAAGCGTAACTCCGTCCGAGCTTGTGATTGAAGCAAAAAAAGCTGGATTAAGTGCCTGTGCGATAACAGACCATGATTGTGCATTGGGTGCGGCAGAATTTATGAGTGGATGCAAAAGTGAAGGTATAGAGGGTGTTCCCGGAATCGAGTTAAGTGCAGAATATAGCGGTCAGATGCATATTGTCGGATTATATATAGATTATAACAACAGAATATTTAATGAAAAGGCAGAACGGCTGAGATGTTCAAGGGAAATAAGAAATCTTGAAATGATAGAGCGCTGCTGCCATGAGGGATTATATATTACAAAGGAAGAACTTTTGAATATAGATGGTGTTGAGAGTCTTGAAGGTGTGGGCAGGCCTCATTTTGCAAAAATATTTGTGGATAAAGGATATGTCAGAGATAAAAATGAGGCATTTGAAAAGTACTTGAAAAAAGGAAATCCATGCTATTGTCCGAGAAAGCTGTACCCGCCTGAGGAATGTATTGAAATGATACATAATGCCGGAGGAATAGCAATTCTTGCTCATCCTGTTCTTATAGAAAAGAATTTTGATAAGTTATATGATATTGTAAAAGAGCTGAAAAACAAGGGCTTGGATGGGATGGAGTGTAATTACAGTATTAACGATGATGAATTTACCAAGGGTTCGATTGAATTATGTGAAAAATTGGATTTGTTAAAGAGCGGAGGCAGTGATTTTCACGGCGAAAATAAACCAGGACTTATGCTTGGATATGGTTACGGAAATTTAAGAGTACCGTATGAATATTTAGAAAAAATCAAAGAAAAGGTAGTTATTTAATTCAATATATAGAGTTAAGTAATTGATATAAAATTATAAAGCGAGGTGTATCTATGAAGATAGAAAATTACTATGAAAATCCATCGGTTACAAGTCTTAACCGAGAGCCGGACAGGGCATATTACATACCTTTTTCAAATCGAGAGCAGGCACTTACGGAATCAAGAAATATGTCGGACAGGTATATTGATTTAAATGGTATTTGGAACTTTAAGTATGCAGACAGCATATATGAAATGAATGATTTTGTGAATGACGGCTGCTGTGATTTTACGGTTATCAATGTTCCGTCGTGCTGGCAGAATCTTGGATTTGATACTCATATGTATACCAATGTAAGGTATCCGTTCCCGTTTGACCCTCCGTATGTTCCGGACGAAAATCCTTGCGGTGCATATTTTAAAGAAGTGAATATCGAGGTTGAAGAGGGAAAACGCTATTACATAAATTTCGAGGGTGTTGACTCATGCTATTATTTATGGGTGAACGGCAGTTTTGTGGGATATAATCAAGTTTCACACTGTACAGGAGAATTTGACATTACGAAATATATCAAAAACGGAAATAACAGGATTTGTGTACTTGTGTTAAAGTGGTGCGATGGCAGCTATCTTGAGGATCAGGACAAGTTTAGAATGTCGGGTATTTTCAGAGATGTATATATATTAAAGCGTGATGAAAAGCATATAAGAGACTTTAGGATTACGACCGATATTAGGGGTATAGTTAGCGTTGTTTCTGATATTGATGCGGATTATGAACTTTTTGACGGAGATATAAAACTTGCAGAAGCAAGAGGAAAAAATGTAAGTCTTGAGATAAAAAATCCTGTTCTCTGGAATGCAGAAAATCCATATTTGTATACGCTTGTTATAAAGTGCGGAGATGAGTATATTGTTCAGAGAGTTGGATTCAGAGAGCTTGCAATTGAAGGTCAGATAGTAAAGCTCAACGGAAAGCAGATACGCATGAAGGGAATGAACCGTCATGACAGTGATCCTAAAACAGGATATACTATAAGCATTGCGCAGGCAGAAAAGGATTTAAGGATGATGAAAGAGTGCAATATTAATGCAGTCCGTACAAGTCATTATCCAAATTCACCTTGGTTCACAGAACTTTGCGATAAATATGGATTTTATGTTATAGCTGAGTCCGATATTGAAATTCATGGCTGTGTAACCTCACAGGGAAGGTATGATGAGAGTAATTTCGGCATACTTGCACAGGATGAACGTTTTAAAGAGGCTATACTTGATAGAGTACAGAGAAATGTTAAAAGAGATATCAACCGTACATCCGTACTTATATGGTCGCTCGGAAATGAGGGCGGATATGGTGAAAATTTTGAGAATGCGGGAAGATGGGTTAAGGAGTATGATAGTACAAGATTAACTCATTATGAAAGCTCGGTACATGAGTCCGGCGGTCATAAGAATGATACATCAATGCTTGATGTGTACAGTACAATGTACGCTTCGCCGGAATGGATAGACAATTATTTTGCAAATCCTGAAAATACAAAGCCATATATGCAATGCGAATATATCCATGCGATGGGTAACGGCCCTGGAGGTATTAAGGCATATACCGACAGAATGGATAAGTATGAGGGATTTTTCGGTGCATTTGTATGGGAATGGTGCGACCATGCCATATACAAGGGCAAAAAGAATGGAAAAGATGTATACTATTACGGCGGCGACCATGGAGAATTTCCGCATGACAATAATTTCTGCATGGATGGAATGGTATATCCGGACAGACGTCCGCATACTGGTTTATTTGAGTATAAACATGCAATTCGTCCGTTAAGGGCAAGTCTGAAGGACGGAAAGATAGAATTAAAAAATATGCTTGATTTTACCGATGCAGCGGATTATCTCACGTTAAGGCTTACAGGCTATGTAAATGGTTATAAAGTTGATACCTTTGATGAAGATATACCATCAATAGAGGCAAGGGGAACAGGCGAAATTTCATTGCCGGAGAATTATGATGCTGTATTGGTTGAATATATATTAAAAAACGATATTCCTCTTGTTAAAGCCGGTTCAGTTATGGGTTATGATATGCTTGAAATAAATAAACCAAGCGTTGAGATTGAAAAGGACAGCGGAGCGATAGGAATAAAGGAAACAGCATCGGAAATTGTTATAAAGGGCGGTTTCTTTGAATACAGCTTTAATAAACGTAAAGGTATATTTGACTCGCTGTGCTATGAAGGCAATGAATTTATTGAAAAACCTATGGAGTGGAACATTTGGAGAGCACCGACTGATAATGATATGTTCCTTAGAAATGAGTGGGAAAACAACGGCTTTGACAGAGCGACTGTCAAGGTTAAAAAGGCTGAATATACTCTTAAAACTGATGAATATGTTGATATAAATGCTGATATAACAATTGCTGCGGTTGCATTACAGTGGATTTTACAGCTCAATACGAACTGGAGAGTATACGGAAATGGTGTTATTGAGTTGAATGTAAAGGCGAAGAAAAATAAAGAGGTGCCGTTCCTGCCGAGATTTGGTGTCAGAATGTTTCTTAATGATAGCTTTAATAAGACATCGTATTTTGGTTTTGGTCCTTATGAAAGTTATGAAGATAAGCATGAAGCGTCATACAGGGCGAGATTTGACGGTTATGTGCATGATATGCATGAGGACTATGTTAAGCCGCAGGAAAATGGCTCACATAGAGGCTGTGTATATGCAGAAGTATCAAGCTCAGTAAAGGCAATTCATGCTGTTGGAGAAGATTTTTCATATAACGTATCGGAGTATACACAGGAGGAGCTTGCAGCTAAGAAGCATAATTTTGAACTTGAGCCATCAGGATATACTGTACTGTGTTTGGATTATAAACAAAATGGAATAGGTTCTAATTCATGCGGTCCGAGAGCGGCTGAAGAATTTTTACTTAATAAAGATTTTGAGTGGAAAATTTACCTTGATTTCGGAATAGTAGAATAAAAAAAATGAGCAGTCTCAGAGTAAGCCTGGGACTGCTTATTTTCTATGCACGAGGATGTGTTTTTTTATAAACATCTCTCAAATGCTCATCAGGGAGCATAGAGTAAATCTGTGTTGAAGATATATCCGCATGCCCCATCATTTCTCTTATGCTTTCAAGGTCTGCACCGTTCTTTATAAGGTGTGCCGCAAATGAGTGGCGGAGAGTATGCGGAGTAATATCAGATGTAATTCCTGCATCACGTCCGTAATTTTTTATTATTTTCCAAAATCCTTGACGTGTCATGCGAAAACCAGAAATATTTACAAAGAATGCAGGTTCACTTTTTATATGTATAAGCTGAGAACGAACATTATTTGCATATTTTGTAATCGCATCAACAGCTGTATGACCGATTGGTATAATGCGTTCCTTTCGTGAACTGCGGCAGCGTATGAATTGCATCGGTAGATTAATGTCAGTTACATTCAGGCTTATAAGCTCACTTACCCTTATTCCGGTTGCATATAAAAGTTCAAGCATGGCTTTATCACGTATTCCCTTATTATCAGTAGATGAAGGTGCGGCAAGAAGTCGGCTTACTTCGTCATTTGACAGTATATGAGGAAGTTTTTTTTCATGTTTGGGTGCTTCAAGTGATAGGGCAGGATTTTCAGCAGCATTGCCGCAGTTGGTCATATAGAGATAAAATGACTTTAGTGAAGCCAATACCCTTGATACTGTGGAAGGTGCTTTTCCGTTGCTCAAAAGCATATTAAGGTAATCAGTTACCATTGTTTTTGTTACGTCCGTTACATCTTTACCGGTTGTTTGATCAAGATATACTATGTATTGATGAATGTCACGCTTGTATGATTCAATCGTATTTTGCGATTTATGCCTTTCAGAGGCAAGAAAATTAGTATATTCATCAAGAAATTCTGATGATGTCATGTGTATTTCCCCTTTTATCCAAATTATCCTACTCTATAATTATATCACAAATTAAAAAAAAATTAAATATAAAATACAAATAAATTTTTCGTCAAATTTAACAAAGTTCTTTTATTTAAGAATTATTTTTAAAAGTATCGGGACCGCATATCCTTCGCATAGTGCCGCTCCGGTAAAAATAAGCATTGAACCAAGGGCAAGAAGAATAAACGAACGTATTTGAGTTGTATTTTTATGCCCCTTATTTGTTGAAAGCATTACCGAAACAGAGCAAAGTGCAGCAAGCGGAATAAGCGAAAGTATGAAAGGAAGCTCAAGTACCGCGGATGCAAGTATTCCCTTTGCTTTGAATACGGATATAAATGCTGCAGAGGTAAATCCGGCTATAAAGCAGCGTCTTGCAGCGGCAAATATTGATACAAGAAATCCTATTCTGACAAATCCGCATATAAATATTATTGATACAGTGAGGGTAGAATCGCGGAGTGAATTTAGAAATATATTTTTTCTATTTACACCATTTGAAAGTGCTGAAGCAAAGGATGATATATATGAGGATACTGAGTCTGGCGGGACACATTTGACCTGATATACGGCACCGATGGCGGCAGATAAAATAATCACAAGAATAATTATAGATATGTATAGTTTTTTCAATGATAAACACCGCCTTTTTATATAATTTAGTTATTATTTTAATATGCAACTTTACTTTTTGGCAAATTTATGATAAAATATACTTGAGGTTATGTTAAAATAAATTTAACGGCTCAATATTATAATATAAGAAAAGAAGTGATAATATGCAGAAAAAAACAAAGATTACAATATTGGCAGCGGCTTTTTGTGCAGCAGGTATTAGTGCATATGCGGCAGAGGGAGATGCTCCGATTTATAGTGTCACCTTTGATGATGTTTCATCGGAATATGAATTGGTCAGCGGTGAGGGCAGAATAGGGTATACGGAGTCAGAGTCGGGAATGGCAGTAGATATGCAGGGGGGTGCATATGTTAAGCTAAAGGATAATATTACGCTCGGTATGAAGGGAGATTATACAATTTCTGTCGAGGTGCTTCCACGCAGTGAGGATTCATTTGCCCGTGTTTTTGACCTCGGCAGCGGTACGGATAATACACTTTGGTTTTCATGCTATGGTGCAAAAAATCCTAAATTCAGATTTAAAGGAAATGACCTTGTATCGGGAAATACAGAAGTAAAGCTTGGTCAATGGAATAAGATTATTATCACAAAAGAAGGTACAAATGCAAGACTTTATATAAACGGTGAACTTGCGGCAACCTCAAATACATTTTCAAATGACCTCGGTCTTTTGGGAAGTACAGATAAGAACTATTTAGGAAAGTCACAATATCCGTCTGATCCAGGATTTGACGGAATGATAGATAACTTTATGATATTTGACTATGCAGTTCCGGAGTCCGAAATAGTTTCGGATTCAAGTCCTAAGCTTGATGTAAAGTGCTATTATATTTCGGATAGTGCGGGGGTATTAAATTCAATTCCGCATAACGGAATTGTTATGCATGAAAAACTTTCTGCCGATACAGCCGAAGATATGATTGTGGTTAAATCTCTGACAGCTGCGGTGGAAGTAAAAAACTATACGAGAGAGACTGAGGATATTTCAATTATAACAATGTGTTATGATGAGAATGGGAGTCTTATAAGAACAATTGTGTCAAAGCAAACTGTTAAAGCTGGAGAAACAGCAAGTATCAGCAATAATGCCGGAGACCCTACCGGCATAAAACGTATGAAAACATATATGTATACCAAGAATGAGGGAATCAGGTATTTGAGTGAAATATGTGATGATGGAATAATCTATCCGGCAGAAACACCGGAGGATAGTCTTGAAACTACGATAGGTGTGCATGACCCTACAATATTTAAAGACCCTAAATCGGGAATGTATTATGTTTATTCAACCGGTATGATTGATATATTCAAGTCCGAAGATTTAATTCATTGGACAAGGACAGAGAATACACTTCCTAAGCTTCCGGAATGTGTAACGGATATGTATAAACATAGTGTTTCGTCTGATTATTCAAATATTTGGGCGCCGGATATGTGGTATAACTCGGAAGATGAGATGACACCATACTACCTTACCTGCTCATATTCGGATCAATTCGGAAAGAATAATTCATCTATTATTCTATTCAAGGCATCTTCACCGGAAGGACCTTGGGAAAACGGAAAGATAATTTTCTCTTCAAGCTCGGAAAGTGAGACAACAAAATCCGTAAATGCAATTGATTCACAAATATATCAGGATCCGCAGACAGGGCAGAATTATATGAT
>USPO01000025.1 GCA_900556575.1 uncultured Eubacteriales bacterium | reverse complement strand
TAACTTTTCCTCCTCCTATAATAATTAATAATAATATTATAATTTTATCACACAAACAGCACCAAAACAGCACCAAATATAAAAAAATAATAAAATTTTTAAATTCAAAAAAAATTAATATTCCACGCTTGAAATTCATTACAGCCTGTGGTATAATAATAAATAGGAAATATTCGCTTATTTCCTATTGTATGCTAAAAACACGGCTATGCCGTATAAATAATTATTAGGAGATGTTACCAATGGCATTTGGAAAAAACAATAAAAAACTTGTCCCCATCACACTTCTTACCGGATACCTCGGTGCGGGCAAAACAACACTTATGAACTATATTTTAAGTAACCAGGAAGGCTACAAGGTTGCCGTTATCGTAAATGACATCGGCGAAGTAAATATCGATGCATCACTTATCCAAAAGGGCGGAGTGGTAGCAGAAGAGGACGCAAGTCTTGTTCCGCTTTCAAACGGCTGTATCTGCTGTACATTAAAGGTTGACCTTATGAAGCAGATTGCAGAGCTTTGCAACAGCGGCAAATTCGATTATATTTTAATTGAAGCAAGCGGTATCTGTGAGCCTTTGCCTATCGTTCAGACTATCACAACAATGGACGGTTCACAAAGAGCGCAGGGTATTCCGGCACTTTGCAAGCTTGACAGCGTAATTACGGTTGTTGATGCGTGCAGACTTGTTGACGAATTTAACAGCGGTGACAGCCTTATGGAGGAAGACCTTGACGAAGAGGATATTGAAAATCTTCTTATTCAGCAGATTGAATTCTGCAACACAATTGTATTAAACAAGGTTGATGATGTAGAACCGAAAGAGCTTGAAAAGGTTAAGCAGGTTGTAAGAGCATTACAGCCGAAGGCACGCATGATTGAAACAAACTATGCAAAGGTTGACTTAAAGGAAATTTTCGACACAAACGAGTTCGACTTTGAAAAGGTTGCTTCATCGGCAGGCTGGATTGAAGAATTTGAACATGGCGATGAGCATGATGAGGATGAACACGAGCATCACCATCATGACCACGATGACGATGATGATGAGCATGACCATTCACATTGCGACCATGAGCATGGACACTGTGAGCATGACCATGACCACGATGAACATGATGAGCATCATCACGGACACCATCACCATCATCACCACCACCATGACCACGACCACAATGAAGAAGAGGGCGAGGCTGAGGAATACGGTATCGGAACATTCGTATATACAAGAAGAAAGCCGTTCATCATGGATAAGCTTGAAAATTGGCTAAACAACTTCCCGGCAAGCATTATTCGTGCAAAGGGTATTATTTGGCTTGCAAATGACCACAATATGTCATTTGTACTTGAGCAGGCAGGCAGACAGGTTCAGCTTTCTGAAAACGGTCGCTGGTATGCATCAGCAACACCGGCACAGCTCAAGCAGTTCTTAAAGCAGGATCCTGATTTAATGAAGGATTGGGACGAAAGAGCCGGAGACAGAATGATAAAGCTTGTATTCATAGGCAGAAATATGGATAAGGCAGCAATCTGTGATTCACTTGACGAGTGTTTAGGCGAGTATTAATAATATAGAACGAGGGTGCAGCAAAATTGTTGTTTTGCTGCACCCTCGTTCTATACTCTGCACCTATCCCCTGCCATTGCACACAATGTCAATCTTGCATTTTCTTCATAAATATCACTCAGCTGCTCCATCGGCAGCGGATTTTTTCCCAATCCTATTTCTACCGTAAAACCGCTTCTTCCAAATTCCTTGATAAACCAGTCCTTACATCCGCCAAAGGCTGCCGTTCCCGTCGGTACAGCAACGGCATATCCGCTCACCTTTGCCATTTTTTCAGCTGTTTCTCTTGACTTTTCGGCTGCCATTCCATCAAAATCATAATATATCTCCCTTCCCTGTGAATGGAATGCCAACAGCGTATCAAATGCCGTATTTCTGATAAGGCTTGTCACCGCACGGGTTTCAGGCTCACTTTCCGGAAATTCTCCGCCGTATTTTGACGGCGCTGTTTCCTTTACCACCATACTCCATTTTGCATTATAGTTATGATTTAAATCAACTCCCCTCGCATTTGCCTGCCATACAAGATTAAAGCTGTGAATACCTGTCATACTTATTAATGCCCTGTGATACGGATTTGTTATATCCAATCCGTTTACCGCTATATCCACCCCATCAGGATTTACCATTGGTACAATATATATTTCCGTATTATTATAAAGCCACTCGGCATCATAACCGTAAAAGCTTGTTTTGGTCATAATATGTACAATATAATCCGACGTGAATTTAACTAAAAAAGCAGCGGTCAGATATTCCAGTCCATGAAAAGCACCCGCAAGCAAAAGGCGGCGTTTTCCCTTGCCTATCCTCATACACGGTATAGGTTTCTTCATAACGCTTTCGCCGATGGTAAGCCTGTCTATGAAATGAAAATTATCCGCAAGTGTGTCAATATCCTTTGTAAGCTGTGTGTAGTCATAGCCCAATATAAGCACTTCCCTTCATCGTTAATCAATTTATATATATGTAGGAAATGCTTCTATAAGAACTTAAATATGCAAAATATATTTTAAAAAGCGGGTACAGTCACAAAGTACCGTACCCGCCAAAAAGAAAGATAAATATTAACAATATCACCAAGTCATTGTATATACCTTGTCACTGTTAACAGTAATCTTGTTTCCGTCAACGGTAACTCCCGTATTAGTTAATGTCCCCTCTGCCACATTCTTAGCTGTTGTGATTTCTCCGCTTGTTGTTATTACATTCTCAATTCTGAATTTCTGGATTTTAATATTGGGCTTTATATAATTCTTATTCATTACTGTACCTCCTATTCATTATTTTACAGCCGCCTCGGCTGATGCACCTTCATCATTAAGACAATCTACAATTAATCCGAATACAGCCTTTGAACCGTTTCCGAGAGTTATGCCACCGGTTGAAAATTTATCTGATGTATTTTCATCTGACCCACTCTTTACTGTCCACTGTATTGTATTAAACGTTGTTCCATCACCGCTCACAACAGTAACAAAGCTTGTTGCTACAGAACCATCTGTTCCGTTTGATACGCCTGCATTAACGGTTGTAATATTTGTTCCTGCCGGTACTTCTTCATTTGTTAATGTAATTTCATTTATAGTGCTTGTCGGCCATGCATTAAATAATACAAAAACGTACTTGTAGCTTTTTGTTTCTGAAAGTTTCTTCTCAAAATCGCCGCTTTCATTACCGTTTTCGTATAACCTATCTACTTTTCCGCCTGCTGCACTTACCTTACTTTCAAAGCCCTTATCATAGCTTAAGTCAGTATTGGAATCAAGATTATTAAAGAAAGATATATCATCTGTTCCATATATAACCGCTTTACCATTTACATTGAAATCTATCTTATTAAATGTTAAATTATCTGTTCCGTTTCCGAAAATTACATAGTTGAGATATGGAACTCCGCCTTTTTGTCTGTCTATTGTCAAGCCCGTATTTTTATCTCCGTCTACAAGAACTTTCGCATCCTTTGCTGTGTATTGAGTTCCAGCATCCTTATACAAACCGTACACACTATATATCGGCAGATTTCCGGTGTCAGTATCCGATGCTGTACTCGTACCTGTTATTGTTACTGAGTTTAATGTTGTTTTTTTCCACCCTGTAAATGCAATAACAAGATAATTTGAATCCTTTGCTGCTGATATATTATTTGTATCTAATGACTCTAAGTCATAGCATTCTTTAAAGGCATTATAATAGCTATTCGCAGCTCCGCATAAATCATTCTTGTCTCCGGCAACCTCTTTCGGTGCTTTTAATGCTATATCTTCATTAGCCGATGTATAAAATAATTTATATGCTCCTTCTGTATCTTTTTCATCCATTGCGTCGACGGTTACAGACTCCATATCAATCCCGCTTATATCAAAAACAGCATATGCTACATAATAGCTTTCACTACTTCCTCTGTTAAATTCTGTATTGTTAATATCAAGCTTAGCCGCATCATCACCTGTTGTTAATACAGCATTATTAAAATATGCCGCACAGGTATAATCTGTACCATATGTAAGTGTTTTAGCTTCCTCTTCTTCGGCAGCCAAAACAGACGGTGACAGTGCCGATACACTAACAGCCGCTGCCGCAGCTAATGTAATAAAATTTTTAAATTTCATGTTGTCCTCCTTTGAAACATATGTAAACCTATATTTATATATCAGCGGGAGACTACAGCCCCCGCTAATATCTTGAAATGAACCTCTCCGCTTTATATCTGTGCTTATTTTATGTTTAACACACTTGTCTTTGGTTTATTATTATCCCATACATACACTCTGACTTCATCAGCACCCGATATATCGATAGGCTGTGAAAGAATAATCTGCTTTTCACTGCCGGTAAATTCCGTAATCGATGCCGAAGATACACCTACTAATCTGTTCTCATTATACAATGCCGCATATACTACACAGCCCTCTAATGAGTCGTCACTGTTTCTTGTCATATTAACAGCCGTCAATGTACCCTCTGCCGGCAGATTATTGCTGTATTCACTGCTGTTAATTGTTACAGATACTGCCTTCGTTTCTTTTTCCGGTTCGTCATTTACAATGTTAAATATCGTTTCATCCGTTGCACCCGAAACCTTTTCCCATTTTCCGAGGTTCGACGCTACAACCGATACTTCAATAGGATATTTAGCATTTACCGGAATTTCATCAAGAAGTATTTCTATTTCCCATGTATATGAACCGTCTGTCGGATTTACTGTTCTTACCGCCTTTGCCGGTCCGTAGTTTACAAATACATCTGTATATTTCTGAAGGTCTGCATCCGAAGATGTATAATTAACTTTTAATCTCGGATTTTCACTCAATCCGCTTACATTTATATCCTCTATACCGGAAAGCTTTAAGCTCTGATTTTCTCCCTTTCCTTCGTCAACATAAGGAACATTCATTCCCGTACCCGTTGATTTAAAGGCTGAAACAAGATTACCCTGCTCGTCTCTTACCTCCGGTGAATAAATCATCGAGAATGCACCCTGCCTTGAACCTGCCTCGTTTGTATACTTGCAGCCTGAATTATAGTAAACTCTGTTATTATGAAATCTGAGTGTATTTCTTGTAACAGATGCTACCTCATCCGCAAGCTGCGAACCGTCACGAACCATTGTATTTATATCTACAAGTTCCGAATTAACAAGCTCATACGGTGCTATGAGCGGTACAACCTCTGCCTTTGTATCAGCCGGTACAGCCGCCTTATCACCGACACCGTCATATGCTTCTCCGTTTAATGTACCGATTGACGGAACATTGCTCATGTAATATGTATCAACCGTTACGGTATCATAGCCTTTCAGACTGCCTGTGTTTGTTGCTCCGACTGACGGATTGCTGTCGCCGTTTCCTTCGCTCGGATTGCTCATTTTCTCATAATTTATAAACCTGTTGTCGCCGTATCTCGACATTCCGCCGCTGAACGCTGCAAACGGTGAAATATAGCTGTTGAAATCATACTTTGTATCCGCATATACAGAAGCTGACGGATTTTTCATAAGCATATACGGCTCATAATCCGAATGCGTTTTTCCTGACACCTTAGTATCATTTACCGCCGGCGATTCCGGAATTGCATAGTTCGTAAATGAATTTATTTCATCTGCAAGCTCCTTATCAAAGTACCAGAATGACGACTTCTTATCTTCTTCGCTTGCCGCCGAGTTTTCCTTTCCGCTTGAAAGCCAGCCTTTAAGTGTATCACGGTAATAGCCAGCCGCTCTTTCGCTGCCGTTTTCGTCCTTTTCAAACGGCTTCATCAAATATCCCGAACCGGTAAGGTCTGTAAGAACATAGCTCTCGGAACCGCCCTTAAAGCCTTTGTCTGTACCATCGGCATTTTTGTTCAGACGGTATTCAATAGCCTTATCTATATACTTAGTCATAATGTCTGTTGCATTATTTGACCAGTCATAGTGTCCCGAACCCCATTCTATAATATGTGAAACAAGCTGATTTTCATCTGCTGCTCTCTGATGGTCGATATGGTAGCGTGCATCACAGATACTTCTGTCACGTCCCGCACCGATTGAATGTTCCGTATACTGTGCGGCAAGCTGAAGTGACGGTATTCCCGGAACCATACCAAAGCCATGAGCATCATTATCGGCATTTGAACCGTCTGTGCAGTCACCCCACATACCATTCTTCATGTCAATCTGTGCTATAACTCTGTTGTATGCCCAGTTTCCGCTCCTGTATCCGAACGGAGATGCCGCACTGTGACCGATTGTAATTATAGGTGTATTCTCTGCCACACAGGTATATCCCGATGCTTTCGCAATACCGTTCATTATATCGTTCATTATATCGGCCGCATCCTTGCCGTCCCAGGTTTTCCACTTTGATGCTGTGAATAAATCGTCACCCTTATAATCCTTCGATGTATACATTCCCTGAAGAATATTTTTATAATTCTTTCCGTCTCCTGTATAGCCCTCCGGAACAGCGTCGTTTTCATCGACTATAAATAATATTCCGAAATTCTGCTTTGCAAGCGATTCCTTGAGCTGTACCGAATATGCAAGCGGCACTTCAATAAGATTCATCTTAATTGCCACAAGTCCGCGTAAGTTCTCCGATGTTACATTCTTCGGAACCCACATATATGCATCATATTTTTTACCGGTTTCGCTCTTACCGCTCATATAATCATCTGTTCCGCCCGCAAAATGATACTGGAACACCTCATTGGTATTAAGCGGATCTATTGCACTTCCGGTATTTACCTTTGGTGTATAATCCTTATTCGGATCCTTTGTCGGTGCCGGAATCGGACTCGGAGTAGGTGTCGGTTCAGGTGCCGATGCTCCCACAATTTCTAAATCCTTAATCTGTACACTTCCCGTCACACCTCTTATTATGAATGTAAACTTTGCCTCATATGTATCATAGCCCTGCGGCAAGCCGCTGCCCGAAACATATTCAATTGTTCTTTCATGCCAATCATCATCTGTTACTGCCGAATCGTGCAGATAGTTATTATTCTTTGTCGCTAAGTTTTCCGTATCCTTTGTTGAATGAGGGTCTGTCTGTTCCGATGTTGTTGCGGCTGTCATTCCGTTTACATAGAAACCATGGCTTACCTTTGTCTTTATGTCCGACTTTTCCTTAAACTTCAGTGTATACTTTGTATTCGGCTGAATATTCTTTATTGCTGCCGTAACACCGTAAAGAACATCTTTGCCTTCTGTTCCCTCATTTGTTGTAATCGTTACTGTTTTATTATCTTTATCAACAGTATGTGACGCACCCTTGCGGTCATTTGCATTATTTGTAACCTTCCATACTATGCTGTAATCTCCGGCTTTTCCGCTGAAGCTGTTCTCGGCATAGTCGCTCCATACTTTGCCCGAAGGTTCGGCTGTCGGCTCCGTACTCGGTTCTGACGAAGGTTTTGCTGTTGCCGAAGAACCGCCGTTTGATAATGTAAGTACAATATATGGAAGCTGTTCAACACTTGTCGGGAGCTGCTTTTCGGAAACAGCACCGTTATTGTTTGAACCTACCACATAATAGTCATTACCTGCCGCACTTGCCGAAACCGATTCATCATACGCAAGCATAAGCTTTTTTTCCGCACCCAATTCCGGAGTCCAGTTAAGCTCAAGTGCATTCTGTGTTCCTCCGCTGTACTGTGCAATATACCCTGAACCGTTTACATACTTAAATCCATCAGCTGTTTGGTCATATACATTTGTCTTTTGACCGCCGGCAGTATTTTGTCTTACAAAGTGAAGTTTTGCTCCGGATACATTCTTTCCGCTTACAGACGGAATTTCAAATGTCATTCCCAAGCCCCTGTCACTTGCTATGAAATAATTTCTGTTATCCGTCTGCGAACCGCCTCTTACACGTTCAATCTTTGACGGAACAACATAAAGTGTTGTATCGCTGTTTACCAAGCCTGTTACCGATACATCCGAATTTGGCATTACAAATGAATATGTACCGTCATCATTTTTTGTAAGCGAAACCAATGCACCCGACGCATCATTTACAAACAATGAGCCGTCCGCATAGCTGCCTGTTAATGTAACTGTTTCTCCCGCATATGCCTTCTGTACCGATGCCTTTATTCCATCCTGTGCGTTAATGCCGTTCGGGAGTGCCTGTGAAATTCCAATCCATGACATTACAGGGTCGGCACCGGAATTTTTAGACGTTTCCACTGTTATAACCGTTTCTTCGCTTAATTCAAAACTTACTTCTGCTTTTGCCGTATCAATTCCGTTTTTAGAATCAATAGTCATAACTGCCGAACCAAGCTCGCTGCCGTCATCGGTCTTTACAGCAACTTTAATATTTCTTGCTGCGTTACCGTTCCAAAATTCATAAGCACCCTCTGTAACAGTATACTTTCCTGCCGGCAATGTGAATTTATAGCTTAAGGTCTTACCGCTCATAAGGTAATATCCGGTTTTGTACATATCGCCCTTTTTTTCCTTGGACTGATTTGTTTCATTATCGTAGTCTGTACCCTTTATGCTCGATATTCCCCAGCCGTCCTTTACCTCCTGCTGGTCATTTACACTGTTCTTTAATACAGATGAAATTTCTTTTACTCTGTTATATACCGTATCATCGTCATCCGAATCAACGAAATAATACATATTATCCGGGAATACATTTATTTTTGCACTTATTTCAGAGCCATCCGCAGCAGTACCTATAATTGTATTTTCTTCATATGTTTCCAGCTCCGAAATATCTGTACTCCATGATACCGCCTGTTCACTGCCGTTTACCGTTACAGTTTTCGGCAATCCGATTTCCGGTGTTGTTACTCCTATATTTCCTATCTCGGTACGGAATGCCGGATCCGGAACGTCTGTATCTGCAGCCGCATTCCATGAAATCGAAGCATTATCATAGGCATCTGTATCCTTTTCGGCAGACATAGGAACTATCGTATACTCATAATCAAATACATATCCCGTATTAAGACGTGCATTTACTCTTGCCTGCGGTCCGCAGCTTGTATTTCCTATACCGAGTGACTTATGATCTACATTAAAATATGTACTTTCGGTATCCATTGAATATGAAGGAGTAGATGTTATTTCATAAGGATGCCATCCGCCGTTTCTCATATCCTTTGCACTGTAATGAAGGGCAGATACCTCAAGAGTATTATCAGTATAATTTACATCATTTTCTTTACCCTTGTAATCCTTATTTGCCGTAACAAGAATTGCATTTTTGCCGTTATTCATAACAGCCCACGTTACATTGTCAACAGTTCCTGTTTCCTGCGTCTTTAAGTGAGGGAAATACATATCCGTTGCCGTTGATGAGTATACACCCTTTACGGCAAAGCTGTTTCTGTCGCGGTAACTTTCGGTAACAGGATAATTATATCCGTATTCTCCGTCATTCCCTGTCTTTATTCCGTTACCGTACCATGTAATATCCTCATAAGATTTGTCAAGCTGAAGCTGTGAGCCTACCTTTAACAAATATCTTCCTCCGGCAGTCTGATTCGGCATATCGCTTGTATCGAGATATATTCTGTATGTTACGGCACCCGATTTATCCACAGTATAGCGAATTATTTCATTTGCATATTCGTCACCGTCATAAGGAACTTTTATCTTAACTCCTACATCTATTACATATCTTCCGTCACTGCCCTGTGTAACTCTTGTTGCATTAGGAACGGGAGTAATATTCTTTGCCTCATCCGCATAACGCCAATTGTCAATCATAGGACTGTCATTATCATGATTTCCTCTTGTATAATTAGGTGAAAGCTGCTTTATTATAGTTTCACCGTTATATACATAGTTTGACATAAAGCCTGTCTTTTTGCTTACATCAAAGCTAAAACCGCTGCCCGAAACCTTAAATAAATCATTTGTTTCATCAACCTTGATATTATCTCCTCCGACAGCCGCCGACTCTGCCTTAACTATCGGTGCATTTAATACATCTGCCGATAAATCAAGGCTTTCATGTGCAATTTCATGTCCCGCATTTACCGCCCATGTATCATTCTTTTCCTTGATATATACATTTAATCTGTATTCCGCACCCGGCTTTAACTCATTCGGTACAGCATCCTTAAACGGAATATCAACCGCTCCCGCAGCCTTTGGCTCAACCGACGGAAGATTCGTAAGTGTTCCGTTACCTATAACTTTTCCGTTTTCGGTAAGCTCCCAGTCCATGTCATACTCATCAAGGTTTGTGAAGTTATTCTCGTTATAAACAACTATTTGACCGTTCTTCAGATTTTCATCTGTTGTCCAGCCGTTATCAAGCTTATTCTGCTCATATATGGTTGTCTGCTTCATATGGAAGCTCTGATATATGTACTTAACCTGATAAAGCTCACTCTGCGGCTGTCTGTCCGGTGAAACAAGTCCGTTGACACAGAACTGTCCCGAACCGCTGCCGGAAGCCTTTCCGTCTGCCGAAACATTTCTTCCCTCATAGTTTTCATCTCCCCAGTCACCGCCGTAACCGAAGAAATAGCCTTCTCTCATCTTTCCGTAAATGCCCTCATGAGCAAGATATTTTCCGTCACTGTAATAATCCTTCGGCTCGGGAACAATATTTTTATTGGCATCTGTTCTCTTTGCAGTGCCGTCATCACTCGTTACTCTCGACAACGGTACAATTCTTGACTGGTCAACCCAATCCCAGATACAGCCGCCAATCATATTGGTTCCGCTGCGGATTGCATCCCAGTAACCGTCCATATCACCGACAGCATTTCCCATAGCATGAACATATTCGCATAAGAAATACGGCTTATTTTTCTTATTCGCACTCCCCGATGCGTCCGGCGTTGATGCCATGCTTTGTACCCTTTCTACACTCGGATACATATTGCTTTCCATATCAAAGCGTTCTCTGTTTTGTACAAATTCGGAATGTACCGGTCTTGTTGAGTCATTTGCATGGAAATAGTCTGCCATCCAGTAGTACACCGGTTCATTTGCGTCACTCAATCCGCCGCATTCGTTTCCTATCGACCATGACACAATAGACGAATGGTTCTTAAGAGACTGATATGAACTTACTGTTCTGTCCTTAAATATATCAAAAAGCTTATCCTGATATACATCCGCATTACCTCTGTCACGCTGTGCCACAGCATGACACTCAGCATTTGTTTCCGCCATTACATAAAAACCGTATGTATCGGCAAGATAATATAAATACTCATCATTTGCATAGTGCGATGTTCTTATCGTATTTATATTGAACTGCTTCATTGTCTTTAGGTCAATATCATAAATTTCCTTAGAAATATACTTTCCTGTTATAGGGTCGCTGTCATGACGATTCGTTCCCTTCATTAAAAGCGGCTGACCGTTTATTGTTACTCTGTCATAGCTTTCGTTTGATGAATAATCATCAGAATGAGGTGTAAAATTAATTTCTCTGAATCCTACGAGCTGTGCCGTACTTTCCTCATCTGTATTCAAGCTCATTACATAAAGCTCCGGCTTTTCTGCCGACCACTGCTTCGGTGATTCAACCTCTGTCTTAAATTCTCCTATAACCGCTGTTCCGTTTGCCGGAATATCCTTATCTGTTTTTACCTTAACGGACTTTACGGCATTATTCAAATCTTCCTTATTATAAAGCTTAACCTCTATTTCATAGCCTGCCGGAATATCCTTATCCGTATTATTCTTTAAGGTTAGATTTTTTATAATCAAATCCGCATTGGTAAATGTATCATCAAAATCTGTTTCTACCTTATAATCCGCTATTTCCACCGCCGGAGAAGAAATCAAGTATACATCACGGAATATACCTCCGTCATATATCATATCCTGATCTTCAAGCCATGTCGAATCGCTGAATTTATGCACTCTTACTGCAAGAACATGGTCCTGACCGTCCTTTAAATAATCCGTAATATCAAACTCATGAGGTCTGTAACTGTCCTCACTGTATCCTATTGCCTCACCGTCTATAAATACATAATATGCCGATTCAACACCCTGGAACGATATTTTTATTCTGTCATCCGAATTATAGCACATATCATTTATATTTATACTTGTTCTGTAAAATCCGATAGGATTATACTTGACAGGTGCTTCTCCGGGTTTAAGCTTTCCGTAACTTTGAGTATACTGGTCATCCGAATTATACGGCTGTTCTCCGCCCTGCCAAGGCATTTTTACATTGTTATAGATAGGATAATCCCATACCCAGTTTACCTCGCCTACATTTCCCTGAACCTTTCCGGTATCTTCATCAAGAGGGTTTACATTATTCCACCATGCTCCGTATGAGGTCCAGCTTGACGGCATTTTTACATTCTGAAGCCATCCGCCCTCGTATTTATCATCATTTTTACCATACTCCGGAACATAATCGGGAGCGGCAAACGGATTTGTTTCCTTTCCGTCACCGTCAGCTATAAATCCATACTCTTTTGCCATCGAAAGATTTTTTACAACGGTAAAATCCCATTGATTTTGTGCCTCATCTCCCGTAAGCATCTTTACTCTTTCGGATTTTTCCTTCGTATAATCTCTTGCGCTTTCAAGAGCAGTCCTTTCATCCTGATACGGAAGTGCCGCATCCGTATGTGCATCAAGCCTGTTTCTCCCTACAACCTGATACATCTTATTGTCAATGTCATTGTATTCCGTAAACGTTATCTCCTCTTTTTCGTTTTGAATACTGCTGACATTTGTTTCTGTTTC
>USPO01000024.1 GCA_900556575.1 uncultured Eubacteriales bacterium | reverse complement strand
ATATTAAAGGAATATCCCGTTGCCAATAATGTAACCGCCGTTACAAGCGATAACTTCCGTTTTGCCTCGGCGGCGGCTGAAATAGGTATGCTTGCAAACAAAAGCGAGTATACAGGCACCGCCTCATATGACAGTGCAATCGAACTTGCACGAAGTGCATTGGGAGATGACCCGTTGGGTATACGTCATGAATTTATCCAAATTGCCGATTTGACAAGATTTTTAAACAGATAAACGTAAAAACAGCTGAATTAAAGCTTATTCGAGCGTTAATTCAGCTGTTTTACTTAACTCTTCAATGCCTGTTTGAGCCACCATTCTCCAATATCCAATGCCTCATACAAATTAGGTCTTTCTCCCTGTCTGTATACTGTTCCTTCACCTATATCATCGGTATTCTCCATGATTTTCATGACTACCCTTTTAGATACTTCAACATCTTTAACCTTTCCGGTTTCCTTTATATCAAGTACCAAAATGTACTTATCATCGAGATAACCATAAAAAATCCTGTCTCCGCACCTTAAAAGAGGTTTTCCCTTATAGGTCAGCAGCTTTTTCTTTCTCTCCATATATATGCCTCCTAATCATTTTTTACAAATTCATAACCAAGCTTTACCGCTCTAATATTAGGTTCGGCAAGCTCCGCTTTCTTTTCAGGAATGGATTTTCTTATTGTATTTTCCATTTCCTCAAGAGTAAAAAGCCCGGTCTTTTTTATTATTGCACCAAGCAATACCATATTCGCAAGTTTTTTTGCTCCGGATTTTTCCGCAAGCTCTGTTGCGTTTATGTAAACAGTATCAACATCCTCTCTTTCTGCCTTACGGTCAATGAGTGAGCTGTCAACAAAGATTACTCCGTTCGGAGCAACCTCGCTTTCAAATTTATCAAGTGATGGTCTATTCATTGCAACAAGTACATTAGGTTTTGTAATTATAGGCGAACCCACCGGCTCGTCACCAATTATTACATGACAATTTGCTGTTCCGCCTCTCATTTCCGGTCCGTAGGACGGTAGCCATGAAAGATGTCTGCCGCTCAGCATTGATGCATAAGCCAGCATTTTTCCGGCAAACAATATACCCTGACCGCCAAAACCGGCAAGTATCATTTCACACTCCTTCATTACTCCACCCCCTCATCCTTATATACTCCCAACGGATAGTAAGGAATCATCTCATTCTGCAAACGTGCTATTGCCTCCGTCGGTGACATTCCCCAGTTCGTTGGACATACAGAAAGAACCTCTACAAATGATAGTCCCTTCCCTGCAAGCTGATATTCAAAAGCTTTCTTTATAGCCTTCTTTGTTTCCCTTATATTCTTTACACTGTCTGCCGCACATCTTGCAATATACGAAGGACCGTCAAGCGTTGCGAGCATTTCACACACTCTTATTGGAAATCCCTGTGTTGCAGGATTTCTTCCGTATGGTGATGTTTGAGTGACCTGTCCCGGCAGTGAGGTCGGTGCCATTTGACCTCCCGTCATGCCGTATATTGTATTATTGATGAATATAACGGTTATATTTTCACCTCGTGTCGCAGCATGAACGGTTTCAGCTGTTCCTATTGCCGCAAGGTCTCCGTCACCCTGATATGTGAAAACTACGTTTTCGGGAAGTGAACGCTTTATTCCGGTAGCAACCGCCGGCGCTCTTCCGTGTGCAGCTTGTACCATATCAAAATTGAAGTACTCATCTGCCGTAACCGCACAACCTACCGGCTCAACCCCTATTGTTTTGTCCGTAATTTCAAGCTCATCGAGAACTTCGCACACAATACGATGAACCACACCATGCGAACAGCCGGTACAATAATGAAATGTTTTATCTCCCAAAGCTTTTGGCTTTTCATATATAATCTTATTCATCGCCGCCCACCTCCGCAATGATTTCCTTAACCTTGTTTATTACTTCATCGGGTGTCGGTATTATACCACCCGTTCTGCCGGTAAAATATACAGGCACCTTACATTCGCACGCAAGCTTAATATCCTCTACCATCTGCCCCATGCTCATTTCAACGGATAAAAATGCCTTTGGATTCACCTGCTTATATGCTTTCTCCGGGAACGGCCATAATGTAACGGGACGGATTACTCCTACTCGTATTCCTTCATTTCTAAGCTGCTTTACCGCCGTTTCAACCACTCTTGAGGTTATACCGAAGGATGAAATTATAACATCAGCATCATCCGTATCATGCTCCTCATATCTCTGAAGTTCTTCCTTTACCTTTTCATAACGCTTATAACGCTCTACAACCTTATCCTCAAGCTCGGAAGGTGTCAGATGAAGAGTTTTAACACAATTTGCTTTTCTTTTTCCATTGGTGCCGTTTGCTGCCCACGTTTTTTCCGTTACAATAGGTTTGGGAATCTCATCAAAGTCTACCGGCTCCATCATCTGACCTATCGTACCGTCACCCAAAATCATTACCGGTATTCTGTACTTATCGGCAAGATTAAATGCATCTGCCGTTAAGTTTGCAATTTCCTGTACACTGTTCGGAGCAAGTACAATCAAATGATAATCGCCATGACCGCCACCCTTTGTTGCTTGGAAATAATCTGACTGTGCAGGCTGAATTCCTCCCAGTCCCGGACCTCCTCGCATTATGTTAACAATAACTGCCGGCAAATCTCCCGCTGCTATATAGCTGATTCCCTCTGCTTTCAGACTTATACCCGGACTTGATGAACTTGTCATAGTCCTTACTCCAGCTGCTGCCGCACCGTAAACCATATTTATTGCGGCAATTTCTGATTCAGCCTGAAGGAATGTTCCTCCTATTTTAGGCATTTTTTTCGCCATGTATGCTGAAAGTTCGGTTTGCGGAGTTATGGGATAACCGAAAAAATGACGGCAGCCCGAACGGATGGCTGCCTCTCCTATTGCCTCATTTCCCTTCATAAGTACCTTTTCTCCCATATGTTATCCCTCCTCGTAAATGCTGATTGCACAATCAGGACATACTGTCGCACAAAATGCACAGCCTATGCACCTTTCATTGTCAACCACTTCTGCGGGACGGTGTCCCTGTCTGTTCATCCTTTCGAATGAAATCCTTAGTATTGTTTTCGGACACACATTTACGCAAAGCTCACAGCTTTTGCAGCGTTCCTCATTAATTTCTACTCTCTTCATAGTTTCCCCTTTCAAAAAGGCATTTTAACAATGATGCTAATTTCAAACGTCTTTAGCCCAACGGGAAAATTCTTTATTACATCTCTCGTTCCGCAATGATATGCCACAGGAATTTTCATCATATCTGACAATTCCCCAGCAATCTGCACTCCGGACATTAAAATTTCCTGTTCAGTAATTTTAGCAAGATTTGTATTATTATATATATCTGAAAAACGCAGCCTTGAAACTGCTTCAATCCTTTGTGCCAATTCAAATATCGATTTTGCATCAGGAGTCATAGGACGTCTTGCATTGAATATAAGGTGCATGCTGTATCCGTATTTCTTAAAGTACTCCGAATACTGACCTATTGCATATGCTCCGTCATCATCTCCGCCCATATCAAATATAACAATCTCTTCGTCTGTCTCAAATACTCCGGTCGCCGTACACGGAACAACCGGCATATCTACATTTGACGAAGCAAATCCATTCGCTATAAGCCTTATACCCTTATCCCTAAGTATATTCGCAGCATCATTGGTACGAAAATATGGGTTTACAATATCAATATCTATAATTACAACACTTTTTCCTTCTGCACGTTTTTTTAGAGCAAAATTCAAAGCTATTTCCGTTTTTCCGCTGCCGTAATGACCCGCAAAAACATGGATTTGTTTATTTTTCATATATTATTTCCCTCTGTTAAATTATATGTTTATATTATATCACCTCTCGGCTATATTTGCAACATATATTTAAAAATTATTATCTTATTCACAATCGGTCACAATATACGTCAAATATTTGATTTCTGTGTTTCTAAAAGTTCTTTTGCATGCTTTTTTGCCGTTTCTGTTGCATTCTCTCCATCTATAATTCTTGCTATTTCATCAATTCTGCCTTGTTGGTCAAGCTCCTTTAAGGTAGTATATGCCATATTGTCTTTTATATTCTTTTTAATAAGATAATGATTATCCGCCGCTGCTGTCATCTGAGGTAAATGTGTGATGCAGATTACCTGCTTTGTTTTTCCTATTTTTCTTAATTTTCTTGCAATTTTAACTGAAGCACTTCCTGACACACCTGTATCTATTTCATCAAATATCAGCGTCCCTACATAGTCAGTTTCCGCCAAAATTGATTTAATAGCAAGCATTACTCTTGAAAGTTCACCGCCCGATGCTATCTTTACCAAAGGCTTTAACGGCTCACCCGGATTGGTACTTATCATAAGTTCTACTCTGTCTATTCCGTTAGGTTCAAAGTTTTTTGAGGTTTCAACAAGCACCTCAAACCGTGACTTATCCATGTCCAGCTCCGAAAGTGCCTTTTCTATCTTATCCCCAAGTTCTCTTGCTGCTGCTCTTCTCTTATCCGAAAGTGCGATACCCGCTCTTTTCAGTTTTTTTGCAACTTCATTGAATTCCTTTTTCAGCTGTTCGCCAAGTTCATCATAATCAAGCAGCTCATCAAGCTCCTTCTGTGCTTTTTCTCCAAATGTATTAATTTCTTCAATTGTCTGGCCGTATTTCTTTTTCAATCTTGATATAAGGTCAAGTCTTTCTTCCGTATCATTTAATACCTGAGGGTCATATTCCACGTTTCCTGAAAAATCATGAATATCATGTGCGGCTTCCTCTACTGCATACATTGCATCATTAAGCCTGTCATACACCTTTCTTATTTCAGGACTCACATCACTTATTCCGCCTACTGCATTTACCGCTATGCTTATTAAATCATATGCTGAACGCCCATCATTCATGTCATAAAGGTTTGCATATGCTTCTTCTGCCGCAGATGAAATTTTTTCTGCGTTTTCAAGTAATTCACGCTGACTTGCAAGTTCATCTTCTTCCCCCGGAATAAGCTTTGCATTTGTTATTTCTTTTATCTGATATTCGAGAATATCTATCCTCTGCATTCTTTCCTTTTCGTTCAATGCAGTCGCATTAATTTTTCTTTTAAGTTCTCTCATTTGAGAATAAACAGCCTTATAGCTTTCCAAAAGCTCAGCATCATTCGCATAATCGTCTAAAAAATTTATATGCTTTTCCGGCGTTAAAAGTGCCTGATTATCATGCTGACCATGAATATTTATAAGCTTGTCGGCAGTCTCACGAAGTACAGCAAGAGTAACAACGGTATCATTTATTCTTGCTGTACTTTTTCCGTCTTTGGTTAGAGTACGGGTTATAATTATTCCGTCTTCCTCTATATCAATATCGTTTTTTTCCAAAAAGGTCTTTACAACTGGATTTGGATCAAAAACTCCCTGGACCATAGCTTTATTTGTTCCGTAACGTACTAATTCACGGCTTGTTCTCGCACCTAAAATCATATTTATAGAGTCTATTATAATAGATTTTCCCGCTCCGGTCTCACCTGTAAAGGCTGTAACACCGCCATGAAAGGCGACATCAAGCTTTTCTATTACGGCTATATTTTTTATATTCAAGCTTCTAAGCACAATTATCTCCCTTCAATCAAATACATTTTTATTGTGGTGTTCTGAATATTTTCCTAAGCCTTGCCGTAACTTCCGTAGCAGCCTTTTCACTCGGCGTAATAATCAAAAGAGTATCATCTCCAGCAATCGAACCCAATATATCCTTTTTCATAACAGTATCAAGAGATGCCGCAACTGCAGATGCCATACCAGGATATGTTCGAATTACTACTGTGTGAAGTGCGGATGAAACTCCCCTTACTGTATCCGAAAACAAATTCAAGTGTTTATCCGCACTTTCCGTTGTTTCCATCGGCAAAGAATAGTATGAACCGCCTCCGGCTGACGGTGCTTTTACCAGTCCCAAATCCTTTATATCTCTCGAAACAGTTGCCTGTGTAACATCATACCCCGCCTTAGTCAGTTCTTCAATAAGCTGCTCATGTGTTTTTATCTGCTTTTCTCCGACAATCTTAATAATCTGTCCCTGTCTTTTATACTTCATTTTTATAATCACTAACCCTTTCATAACAGAATGAGAGCTATGTTCTCTCAATTCATTATCATCATTCAATACTAAAAGGTACGAAAGCTCTATGATAATTTGCTCACAAGTGTATCATAGAATGAGTTGTTTCCTATCTTGATAAGCTTAAATCTATATTTTGATTTAAGTACAACCACTTCATCCGAGCCGCTTATATATCCCTGCACATCTCCGTCCGCTGTCACTACCGCTTCATTATCACGGTAGGTTGCATCCATTTCTATTCGTATTGGTCTGTCAGCACTCAAAATGGCACTTCTTACGGATAACATATGAGCACAAATAGGTGTAGCTATATATAACTCCATATTCGGATCAACCACAGGTCCTCCTGCCGAAATTGAATAGCCAGTCGAGCCTGTCGGAGTAGCTATAATAAGTCCATCCGCCGTGTATCTGTATACAAGTTCATTATCTGCATATAAATTCATACCTATAAGCCTTGCACCTGATGGCTTAGATACAACTACATCATTAAGTGCGTGATGAGTAAATACTGGCATTCCCTGACGCCGTATCTCAAGTCTAAGAAGCATTCTTGACTCTATTGTATATTCCTTTTTTAAAAGCTTTTCAAGAGCATCCTCAAGGTCCTCAAGCTCAATCTCCGTTAAAAATCCTACCTTACCAAGATTTATACCCAATACCGGAATATCCGCTTTCGCAGACTCTGCAGCCTCCTGAAGCATTGTGCCGTCACCGCCCAATACTACCATAGCATCAGCACGCTTAAACAGTTCCTCACGCTCGACAAACTCTGCTTTCATTTTTGTTACCCTAAAGGACGTATCCATTAATACCCTTGCTTTACCATCAAGGTAATCCACTGCTCGTTTCGTGGCAAGTAATCCAATGTCCTTTATCGTATTTGGAATTATTACTATATTCTCCATATCTTATCTGCTGCATGCAGCACTTCGTTTTTTGCAAATTGCAGAAAACTACTCTCCCATGTTATATTTTTATCTATTTATTATTATAACATTTTTAGTATAAATTTTCAAGAGGTAAATGTATTTTTTTCAAAGATAATGAATAATTAATAGTCGACTAAATAAAATCATATAAAAAATAGAGCCGCTGTAAATAAGCATTTTTATGCTTGATATACAGCAGCTCTATAAACTAAATCATTATTTTATTTACTTTCCAATTCTAAAAGTCTTTCATAAACTCTTTCGGCAATAAGCTCGCCGCCCTCATCATTTGGATATAAATAGCTTAAATTATCCTGTTTCATATACGTTTCCATATTATCTTTTGTCCATAAATCTGATATATCTATAACTGGTATATTTTCCTGGCTGCATGCTTCTTTTATATCCTCCGAATAATCCTTTGTTGACATTCCAAGCTTATTATACAGTCCGGCACTCGTGAATTCATCTGATGCATATTTTGCATTGGGTAAGGTCATCATCACAAGCTGCGATTTCGGCCATTTTGATTTTGCCAATGAAATAAAATCGTATATTCCACCGTTGCTGCTTGTATTTGTTCCTATACCTCCGCTTATAGTCCAGTCATAAAATCCTGCATTTATAATTATATAATCCGCATCCTTAGGGAATGTATTTATTGTTTCGTCATTGCACAATGACTTTGTATAGTCACTGATATAAAATCTTAAACCCCAAATTCCTTTCACTCCGACAACTCCTGCACCAAGCTTTTTATCAAGTACCTTTGTCCACGGTCCTGCATTTTGTATTTGTTGGTCTCCGGCAATAAATATCTTTTTATCCCTAAAAGCCTCTGTTTCCGCAAGCTTTAAAACAGCCTCACTTTTCTTAAATTCCTCAGGTGCCTTTTCAGTCTGCATAAAGGTTAAATACAGCTTCGCTCTTTCGGACGTCGGCTCAAGCTTAATCGTATATCTGACATATGATGCATAATCAGGGGCCTTAACTACCTTTGCCATATCCGCTGCTTCACCGGAAATAAATTTCTTTTCAGAATCATAAAAAGCATAATTTACACAATATCCTCCGACAAACTTAAAATTATTCGGGTCATAGTAACCTGCATAGTAACTTTTTCCTGCATTTACCGGAATATAATCTGTTGCACACAGCTTAGCATTATCCTTTTCATTTCCATCTGCCGCATTTATTTCTTTTCCATCCACAATCCATGCAGTATCAAAAATATTTACATTATCCTCAATTTTAGCTTCAATCGGTTTAGCAAAAGGAACTTCTGTTGCCTCCGGTGATGATGAAGGCTCTGTACCTGCTGCCGGTGATGACGATGGTGATATGGTTGATTCCGGCAATAATGAAGGTGCAACACTCGGTTCTTCAGATGTTATTATAACCTGTCTTGTATCTCCGTCCCACTGAACATCACACATAAATGCTTCACTTATCGCACGCACAGGAACCATAGTCCTATCATTTATTATCTTTGCCGGAGTATCGAGCTTTACATTTTCTTCTCCGACCTTCATATACGCATTATCTATCGTTAAGCTTATTTTAACATCATTTTTTTCAGCTGTTACAGTTCTTGTTTCATCATTCCAGTCAACCTCTGCCCCCAATGCCTCGAAAATAGCTCTTAATGGAACCAATGTTCTGTCATTTTCTATAACTGGAGGCTGGTCAAATGCCACGCTGCTGCCGTTTACAGTAACTGTTATTTCATTTTCTGCGGATACATTCACTACCGACACAGCCATTATTGCTGCCGCTATTACTGTCTTTTTCATTAATTTTCTCCCTTCACATATAAAATAAGGGTACTGCAAACCTATATCACAGCACCCCTATATAATTTACGCATTTGCTCTCTTAAAGGTTGGAACAACATCATGAAGCTCCTCAACAGCCTTTTCAGATACATCCGTCATAGCTGCTGCCTTGAGCTTGTCAAGCTTGTTAAGAAATTCATTTACATCTATTTCTATCTGCTTACCTATAAAAATCTTATCATTGTCCGTCTTTTTAAGACCTTCTTCATCCATTAAAAGCTCTTCAAACAGCTTTTCACCCGGTCTTAATCCGGTAAACTCAATTTTTATATCAACATATGGCTCATAGCCCATGAGTCTTATAAGATTTTCTGCAAGAGTCGTAATTTTAACAGGTTTGCCCATATCAAGAACAAATATTTCACCGCCGTGTGCAAATGACGCAGCCTGCAATATTAAAGATACTGCCTCCGGAATTGTCATAAAATATCTTATAATATCCGGATGAGTTACAGTAACTGCCTTACCTTCCTCTATCTGCTTTTTAAATAATGGAATTACAGAGCCATTTGACCCAAGTACGTTTCCGAAACGCACCGCAACAAATTCTGTTCCTTTTGTTGTCTGTGCCATATATTCGATTATCATTTCACAGCAGCGCTTTGTGGCTCCCATTACATTTGTAGGATTAACCGCCTTATCTGTTGAAACAAGCACAAATTTCTTTACACCGTACTTATGAGCAAGCCTTGCTGTATTCAATGTTCCGAATACGTTATTTTTTATTGCTTCCCCGGGACTGTCCTCCATAAGAGGAACATGCTTATGTGCCGCAGCATGGAATACCAAATCCGGTTTAAATTCTTCAAAAAGAGCCTCCATCTTATGCTTATCTCTTACTGAAGCAATTCTTACCTCAAGATGAAGTCTTTCCCCATATTTTCTTTTCAGCTCCTGCTGAATATCATATGCATTGTTTTCATATATATCAACTATAATCAACTTCTTAGGGTTATTTTTTGCAATTTGTCTTGAAAGTTCGGAACCTATTGAACCGCCTCCGCCCGTTACCATGCATACATTTCCTTCAATCAACCTAAAGTTTCTCATTTCATCGAAATGAATTTCATCTCTGCCCAAAAGGTCGGCTATATTTATTTCTCTTGTCTGTTTTAAAAGACTTGATTCTATTGTAAGTTCATGAAGATATGGCAATACTTTCACCTTGCAATTTGTCTTTGAACAAATATTTACTACCTTCTTCTGTTCCTCTTTAGTACATGATGGCATTGCTACTATTATGCGTTCTATATTATATTCCTTTACCATTTGAGGAATATCCTCTGTTCTTCCCGCAACCTTTACTCCCAAAACCTCTCTGAAAAGCTTGGACGGGTCATCATCAGCTATTACAACTGCCTTATACTGACACTGTGGGTCAGACATTTCCTGAATTATACGTCTTCCCGTATCTCCTCCTCCGACAATCATCGCTCTTTTTCTATTATCCATATTTTCATGGCTATTAACAACTATAAAATAACGATAAACCGTTCTTGTAGCTGTTACCGCACATATTGAAATAAAGAAAAGTAAGTAATAAAATATATCTTCAAAGCTAGTCAATGCAAGTGAGATTATAACTGAAACTGCTGTTCCGACCACTATACCGGCAAAGCATTTTGAGAATTCAACAAGTGTTGCATAACGCCATATTGTCCTATATGTACCAAAAACCCACATTCCTGCTACATTCAAAACCGCTGTAAAAATAATAAGTGCATACATAACACTTGTTATAGCTACAGTTGTTCTAATCATAAACAGTGAAAGCAAGCCGCTGCATATAAAAGACAACAAATCAATAGCCATCAAAGACAAAGTTCTTCTGCTAAAATTCATTACGTAATACCCCCGTAAATATTTAATTCACTCTCCATAATAATTCTATCACAATTTGTTCATTTTTGCAATATTTTTATTAAACTTTTTCCTGTGAGTCCAAAACTTTCTGTAATTATGTTTTATTTGAACTGTTTTTTTAATACAAATTGTGAAAATTATACCCTTTTTCAGTAATTTATTTAAAGTTTCTTTATAATGAACGGTTATTAAAATTAATTGATAATAATTTTTTATAGAAAAATAAATTAGAATATAGTGAACTGTTTCAATTGAACACTTATTTAGCAATACCAGTGAATCTTACCTTGCAGGAAAGGCGGCACACTTTAGCGTAACGGAAGTGGTGAAACAAACAAAGCAATATAATAATTTTATTTTTTTACTTTCTATCGTCATATCTGTCTAACCCCCTCAGTCGGCTAATGCCGACAGGGGCTGTCACAAAATTCTTTGAGTTTTGCAACAGCCTCCTTACGCATATTTATTATGATTTGGTTAATCTTCATTACTGCATTAATCCGTGTCATGCCTCTGATTTTCCATTTTATTCAATACATATATTGAATTTTATATCTGCGGTGCATTATCATAAGCTTTCTGATAAAATTGAGGTAAGGCTTGGCAGTGGTCTTTCAGTTATTGAAAAAGGTGAGGTTGACACCGTTATAATTGCCGGTATGGGCGGTCAGCTTATCAGTGAGATTTTAAGTGCAGATACAGAAAAGGCGAGAGAATGTAATCTTGTACTTCAACCGATGAATGCACAATATGAGCTTAGAAAGTATCTTATTTCAAACGGCTTTTCTATTACGGACGAAGATATTGCCATTGAGGGATTTAAGGTATATAATATAATGAATGTTATAAACAAACCTCAAAAGGAATTTGATAACGATATTGAATATCATTTACCGAAATATCTTGTAAATCATAAGTATTATAAAAATCTCTATGATAAAAAACATCGTGAATTTTTCAAGGTTATAACAGGTCTTGAAAATTCAAAAGACGTTGATGAGGATAAACTCAATAAATATAAATACTGGCTAAAGGAATTGAATAAATATGAAAGCTAAAGAAATAATTAAAATAATTGAGAATATATGTCCCGAAAGATTGGCGTATTCATGGGATAATGTCGGTCTTTTGTGTGGTGATGAAAATAAGGACGTAAAAAAGGTATTTGTAACGCTTGATACAAATATCAATACCGTTAAAGAGGCTATATCAAAAAATGCCGATATGATTGTTTCACATCACCCAATACTGCTTGGCAATATAAAGAGAATTGATTATTCCACATCTGTGGGACAAATGCTTAAATTGCTTATTGAAAATAATATACCTCTTTTCGCCGCTCATACTAATATGGACACAGCTAAAGGCGGTATAAATGATAAACTTTCCGAAATATTTGAACTTACAGACGTTAAAATACTTGACCAACATACTGATGATTCTTCGGCAGGTTTGGGACGATACGGCAGACTTGAAAAAACGATTAAATTAGGTGATTTTGCAGAACATTGTAAAAAGATACTCGGCACACCTTTTTTGCGTGTTTCCGGCGATTTTGAAAAGAATATTAATACAGTTGCGGTTGCATCGGGCAGCTGCAGTGAAATTATTCCGCTTGCATATGAAAAGGGTGCGGACGTTATTATAACGGGTGATATGAAGTATCATAATATGATTGATATGACCGAACTTGGAATATGCGTCATTGACGCAGGTCATTATCCTACTGAAATATGTGTTATGGATATATTTGAAGATATTTTGAAGGATACTGATATTGAGATAATAAAATCAGAAAATAAGGATATTTTTAAACTTGTTTGACATAATTTAAAATATATTGTATAATATTTTAAGAGTAAGTCAGATAATCGCGCCGTTTACGGTGAGGAAAGTCCGGGCTTCACAGAGCAGGGTGCCGGCTAACGGCCGGTAAAGGTGACTTTAAGGATAGTGCAACAGAAAATAAATGCCTTGATTTATTAAGGTGATTGTGGAAATGTG
>USPO01000023.1 GCA_900556575.1 uncultured Eubacteriales bacterium | reverse complement strand
ATCGGAATGGCAGCAGTGGTCGGAATAACAATGGCATTAGCAGGAAATTGGCTTGATAATATAATAACACAACTTGGTACGGCAGCTTCGGATATGGACAATTTTGTAAGTGGAAATGCGGATATACCTCAGAATTTAGGAGTATTTGCCGCAGTATATTTGCTGCTTCTTGTTATCAGCATAATTTTTATGCTTCCGGGTATTATAAAGAACTTTGAATATGCAATGATTCCTTATATTTTAGGTGAAGATGAAAATATATCTTCTAAGGATGCGTTTAAGCAGACAAAGGATATGATGAAGGGAAATAAGTTCAGATATATTGGTCTTATTCTTAGCTTTATCGGATGGATGTTTCTTGGTCTTATGGCATTTGGAGTTGGTATGATTTTTGTTATGCCTTATGTAAATATGGCTGCGGCACATTTCTATATTGATGCAAAGGGCCGTTTAGATAAGCAGTCCGGTGATAATTTTTACATTAATGACGAAGGCAGCAGCTTTGGTATATAAGCATTGGAGAAATACATTTGCATTTCTCCAATGAAGTTTGAATTCATATTATAGGCTCAAATATTTATTCTTGAATTTTATTCTTAATTATATATGGTGTGTTATTAATTTATAGGAATATTATGCTTGAATAATTGTTTGACTGCAGTGAAAGAATTAGTGGTCATATTATGGAACGAATAAAAAAATTAGAGAAATCTCAGCGCTATGATGTTTTGGATTTGTGGCTTAGATGTATGATGCAGGATAATCCATTTTTGGAAGATAACTTTTGGCAGGTTCATTATGATAAAGTAAAGAATGATTATCTTGTGGGCAGTGATACATATGTATATATGATGGATGGTCAAATTGCCGGTTTTATATGTGTTACAAATCAGAATTATATCAGAGGTCTGTTTGTTGATCCTAAATTCAGACAACAGGGGATAGGCGGCAAGCTTATAAAATATGTAAAAGGCTTGTTTTCTATGCTTCATGTGAAGATATATATGAAAAACAGAACAATGGTGAAATTTGCTACGCAAATGAGCTTCGTAATTGACGGAGCGGAAATGCAGCGTGAAACAGGAGAAATACAGTACAATTTTATCTGGGATGAGAATGAATAAAAACCGGTGCGGATATTGCATCGGTTTTTGTTTATGTATTATTTTATTACCGTATATTGCAAATATTACTGCGAATTTCTCAAAATGCTGTCTTTAGAAGTACATATCCATGATTAATTAATATAAAAATACAAATTTTTTGATTTTCTTTATGGAATGTGTTGCAAAAATATTTATAATGTGGTATAATTATAATAGCTTATATTGAAGGGACAACCCTTCATCAAGGAGGAGTTTAAAATGATTAAGAAAGAACAAGTTTTATCACAGTTAATGGACTGCGGTCTTGTAGCTGTAGTAAGAGCAAACAACGCTGAAGAGGCTATTAAGATTTCAGATGCTTGCTTAGCAGGCGGATGTACAGGTATTGAGCTTACATTCACAGTACCGGGCGCAGATAAGGTTATTGCAGCTCTCGCTGATAAGTATAAGAATGGTGAGATGATGTTAGGTGCAGGTACAGTTCTCGATCCTGAGACTGCAAGAGCTGCTATTTTGGCAGGTGCTAACTTCATTGTATCACCGGCATTCAATCCGGAAACAGCAAAGCTTTGTAACCGTTACAGAGTACCGTATATGCCAGGCTGTGCTACAATTACAGAAGTAATTACAGCTATGGAAGCAGGTGCTGATATCGTTAAGATATTCCCGGCTGACCTTTACGGACCGAAGATTATCAAGGATATTAAGGGACCGTTACCGCAGGCACAGATGATGCCGACAGGCGGTGTTGATAAGGATAATGTTGGTGATTGGATTAAGGCAGGCGTTGTAGCAGTAGGTGCAGGTTCATCATTAACAAAGGGTGCTAAGACAGGCGACTACGCTGCCATCACAGAAACTGCTAAGGAGTTTATTGCAAATATTAAGGCAGCTCGTGCAGAGTTATAATTAAAAATATTTAATAGAGACTTTCATGCAGCGTAATGCTGTATAGCTATGCTAATAGGCAAACAGCCGAATTAATCGGCTGTTTGCGGATTTATAGATTTATATATAGAGAAGGAGAAGATTCCAATGGCAAAGATTGTTACTATGGGTGAGATAATGTTAAGATTATCAACACCGAACAATGAGAAATATATTCAGGCTGACGAGTTCGACATCAACTACGGCGGCGGTGAGGCTAATGTAGCTGTATCACTCGCTAACTATGGTCATGATGCAGAATTCGTTACAAAGGTACCGGCAAACCCGATCGGTCAGTGTGCTATCGCTGCTTTAAGAAAGTATGGCGTTGAGACAAAGCATATTGCAAAGGGCGGAGAAAGATTAGGTATCTACTTCCTCGAAACAGGTGCTTCAATGAGACCGTCAAACGTTACATATGACCGTGCTCATTCATCAATTTCAACAGCAACAGCTGATGACTTTAACTTTGATGAGATTTTTGAGGGTGCTGACTGGTTCCACTTTACAGGTATCACACCGGCTGTTTCAGATGCTGCCGCTGAACTTACAGAATTAGCTTGTAAGGCTGCAAAGGCTCATGGTGTAACTGTATCATGTGACTTAAACTTCAGAAAGAAGCTTTGGTCATCAGAGAAGGCTCAGAAGGTTATGTCAAACTTAATGCAGTATGTTGACGTTTGCATAGGTAATGAAGAGGATGCTGATAAGGTATTGGGATTCAAGCCGGAGAACACAGATGTAACAAGCGGTGAGTTAAACCTTGCAGGTTATGAGAGCATCTTTAAGCAGATGGTTGCTAAGTTCGGATTTAAGTATGTAATCTCATCATTAAGAGTTTCAAATTCAGCATCAGATAACGGCTGGTCAGCTTGCATTTATTCAAGTGCTGATGATGAATTCTATCACTCAAAGGAATATAGAATTCGTCCGATCGTTGACCGTGTAGGCGGCGGTGACAGTTTCGCAGGCGGTACAATCTGCGGATTTGTTGACGGAAAGAACTTCAAGGATGCATTAGAGTTTGGTGTTGCTGCATCAGCTCTTAAGCACACAATTCCGGGAGACTTCAACCTTGTAACAAGAGAAGAAGTTGAAACATTAGTTGGCGGAGACGGTTCAGGTCGTGTTCAGAGATAATCATTTTTAATGTTTTTAAGAGAGTGTATTAAGATCAGTTTAGGTTTTAATGCACTCTTTTTTTAGTATAGCTTTGTATTTGGCGAATATATTTCTTTAAATATAATATTAGAAATATTATAAATGCATTAGAATTGTTATGGTGAAATCATCAAAAACATAATATAATTAATACTAAAAGAAATATGATGAGAAAAAATGAGGTTTGTGTAAAGCAAACAAAAAATATCTTTACATTTGGTATAAACAATGGTATAATAGATATATAATCATAGAAAGGGAGAGAGAAGCTATGAGTAAAATAAAAAAGACGCTTTCGGCTGCACTTGCCGGAGCAATGCTGTTTTCATGCGGCTTTGTAATGCCGGCACATGCCGATGAAGCCGACGGTCCGGTCGCAAAAATTACATTTGACTCATCGGACGATACAAGCTATACACTTGAGGGAGGAGCATCTCTTGTAGACGGAAGAAACGGAAAGGCATTGTCGCTTAACGGTTCAAATCAATATGCAAATGTATCCGGTCTTGCGGATGTTCTTTCAAAGATTACAGGAGATTTTTCAATAAGCGTTTGGTGCAATCCGTCTGCGGCAGCAACGTGGGCAAGAATATTTGATTTCGGAAACGGAAGTACAGGCGATTATGCTTTCCTTACAGCTTCGAACGGAGCGGCGGCTCGTTTTGTAATAAAGAACGGAACAGAGCAAATGGTGGATGCTAAGGCTGCACTTGAAAATGATGAGTGGCAAAATGTTGTAATTTCACGTTCGGGAAGCACTACAACCTTTTATATAAACGGAAAGGCCGTTGGTTCAACAGAGGCGCTTACATATGATTGGAGCAAGCTCGGAAAGCTTCAGAATTACTATTTGGGCAAGTCACAGTTTGACGCAGATCCATACTACAGTGGTATGATAGATGATTTATACGTTTTTGACCGTGCATTGACTAAGTCAGAAATTATTGAGCTTGCCGGAGATGCGTATGTTGATGAGGATGTAGAGAATATAAATAAATATAACTGTCAGCTTCTTGAAACATCCTATATGGCTGACGGAAATGAGGTATTTGCAATTGCAAATACAGCCTCAAACGTTAAATCGGTTACGAATGTAAAGAATTATACATCAGATAAGGCAGTAGTATCAGCTCAGCTTTATTCGGTTAAGGGTGAGGAAAGAACTGCCTTGGAAAGCCCGGTATCAAAGGAGTACACATCGGGTGAAATTTCAGATTTAACATTAGAGGCAAATGGAATAGATTTATCATCGGCAGATAAGGTGATAACAGTGATTTCTGTTGATGGCAAGGAGTATGAAACCTCGGAGCTTACTGTTACGGAAAAGCCGCTTGTTATGCCGGTGAAGGCACCGGAGGACTCAAATGACACGACATTTGGTGTACATGATCCGTCAATCGTACATTTCCCAGGAGATGATACATATTATGTATATTCATCACATCATCTTATCTTTACCTCAACAGATTTGGTAAACTGGAAGAAGTATGATTTTACGGCAAAAACGGTACAGGATATTTCACCGAAAACATATAATTTCATTTCGAATAATTATTCGGGTACAACCTGTAACGGTACATATTGGGCACCGGATGTTATATATGTAGAGGGCGACAGTCACCCGTATTGGATGTATATATCGGTTTCATGCGGTCTCGGCGGACGTAATTCGGCTATTGCACTCATGAAGTCTGATAATCCTATGTTCTGGGCAGATGAAAATTCGGATATTATCGATGCCGGAGTTGTATATGCAACAAAGCAAACAAATGATTATGTAACAAATGCCATTGATGCCAATATTTATTATGATACAGCAAGCAATAAGCCATATTTTATATGGGGTTCATTCTGGGGCGGTATTCAGGAAGCAGAAATGAACAATGGCGGAACAGTAGCTGCGGAAAAGACAATTACAAATAAGCAGACATCGGCAGATAAGGTTACATTTACAGTAAATAACGCAGAGGGAACATCGGGGGCAAAGGCATATGCTGCGGAATATGATACTAACGGCAAGCTTTTAGGTGTAGGAACAGCAGATGTAAGCATTGCATCTGCAGCTCAGGATGTGACTGTTGATTATGCAAGAAAGTCACAGGACAGCACAATAAAAGTATTTTTATGGAATGAAAAGAATGAGCCTATTGCAAGTGAGGGAGAGTCGGATAAGACATCAAAATTTGGTGCGGATTTTGACGGAATGTTAAAGGGATTTGACTATTCATCGGATTCATCAATTTTTGAAAGCAGCAAGAATTACAAAAAGCCAATATTCACACAGAAGAGCGGTGTAGCAGGTCCGGAGGGTGCATGGATTATGGAGCATGACGGATACCGCTATGCATTTACTTCATATGGATGGCTTGGTTCAAACTATAACACAAGAGTGGCAAGAAGTTCGTTGGATACGGCGTTTGCTGACTCAACATTATTGGATGCAAATGGTGTTGATATGAGTACACAGTATGATAAGGGAAGCCTTTCAAACGTAACAGGCTATAAGCTTGTCGGCTCATATCGTCTCGGTGACGGCTCAATGTCAATGCAGGAGGACAGCAACAGCGATTGGTATTATCCGAGAGAGGCCGGAGATGCTCATATATATTACGGACTTGGACATAACAGTGCCATAACGGCACCTAACGGTGAGACTTTCTATGTATCGCATACAAGAAAGGATGCCGTTGAGGGTGCGGCGTGGTTACAGGTCAGAAAAATGCTCTGGACAAAAGACGGCTGGCCGATAGTCAATTCAGTAACATATGCCGGAGAACAGGAACAGGTATTGCCGAAGTCACTTATCGAGGGAACATATGATATTGCATCGGTAGGTCATACAAAGATGGATGGAACAGCTGTAAGCAACAATTGGTCAAATGGTCACAACGGTAACAGAAATTATGATTTACCGGTAGTTTCATCAAAGGTAACGTTGAATGCGGACGGTACTATGGCAGACGGTTTGGGTACATGGACATTTGACGGAGACCATACTGTAACACTTACATTTGCTAAGGACGGAGATACAACAAAAGATGAGTTCTATAAGTCGGGCGATGTTATGACATTGTATGCATTGCTGAGCTTTGACAGAGATGAACAGGAATATGTAATATCTCTTACAGGTACAGACCAAAACCATATAACACAGTTTGGTAAGAAGTCAATGGAAAAAACGTTTGCAACAGAGTCAAAGAAGGTAACCTCCGAAGCAATTTCAATAGATAAGAGTGCGGGCGGAAATCCGGAGCTCGGTTATGACGATAAGGGTAATATTTTATACGGCGGAGACCCGGCTGCAACAGTAATTGATACGGACGGTGACGGCATAAAGGATACGGTGTATCTCATTGTGGGACACGATGCGTCCACATATGCATACAATGACTCGAAGGCAACATACAATATGCCGAACTGGGTACTCTATACCTCAAAGAATATGACCGATTGGGAATATAAGGGCGAGATTATGAGTGCCTCAAGCATATCATGGGCAAGTAACAAAACATCGGCATGGGCAGGTCAGATGGAAGAGTATAAAGGAAAGTATTATTTCTATTACTGCACATGGGATAAGACATCAGACGGAAAGCAGTCAGTAGGTGTTGCGGTTGCAGACAAGCCGGAAGGTCCGTATACGGACATCGGAAAGCCGTTGGTATCGGGCAGCTTTACGACACCGGAATCAAGCAGCTATAATGATATTGACCCGACCGTATTGATTGATACGGATGACAGCGGTACAGAGCATCGTTATCTTGCATGGGGAAACGGAAAGTATTACGTTGCCGAGCTTAATGAGGATATGACTTCAATTAAAGATTTAGACGGTGACGGTCAGATTGTAATGCATAAGGATGTTGTAGAGCGTAAGATTAAATCAATGCCGGAAAATAACTGGTTCACAGAGGCACCGTGGCTTTATAAGCGTAACGGTAAGTATTACCTCTTCTATGCACAGAACTGGCGTGAGGAAATGGCTTATGCAATGGCTGACAGTCCGATGGGAAGATATGACTTTAAACAGATAATCATGCCACCGAATGCTACGGCGAATACAAATCATCCGTCGGTAATTGACTTTAACGGAAAGACATATTTCATTTATCACAACGGTGCATTGCCGGATGGAAACGGTTACAGACGTTCCGTATGCGTGCAGGAGCTTGAATTTGATGAAAACGGATATGTATATCCGCTTACGGAGGAGTCAATCGGTCTTACAGGAACAGCAAGTACAATTGTAACCTCGGATAATAGATATCTCGGTCATGATGAATTCAGAAACTCAAGTTCTGATGCGGCATATCCGTTAAGTGTATCGGTTAAGGCTAAGGATGCACAGGATAAGTATAATACAGCATGGGAGATTATGAAGGCTAAGTCTGTACCGTCAAATGAAAATGCAGACTATTATGTATCGCTTCAGTCGGTTAATAAGCCGGGCTTATACATTTCCGCAAAGGACGGAGAAGTAACGCTTACTCAGGATATGGACGGTAAGCAGGGTGATTATATGACGTTCAAGACAGTTAAGGGTATTAATGGCAAGGGCGGTACTGTATCATTTGAATGTGCATATGACAGCGGAAGATACCTCGCTGTTATTAACGGAAAGCTTACACTTTCATACGGAAATGATTTGGATGCGGCAAGTTTCACTATAGGTGCAGCTGATAGGCCGGAAAAGAATACAATAAGTATTGCGGATATAGAGCCTGATCCGGAGCCGATGTCACCGGTTGAAACTAATTTTGATGATGCTGCAGTCGGAACAATTGCAGCGCAGGGAACAGCAGATCAGACAATTAATACATATGCCGGAGCGACTGTTATAGTCGGCGGCCGTTCAAGCGGAGGAGATGCGGGAACATATGCTGCGATTGTATCGGGCGGAAGAACAGGCAATGCGCTTGAGCTTGGTTCGGGTAAGTTTGCAAGCAGTAACCGAGGTGCAAGAATACAGCTTAGGGGCGGAGAGGTTCCGGACGGATACACAATGACCGGTATTATCTACGCAAAGCTTAATTCGAGCAATGCAAAGCTTTTCTGGGGAGATTCAACAGGCACACAGGCAACAAATGATATTACGGATAGGCTTTCAAGTACAGATTGGACAGAGATAAAGACAACCATCAAGAATAATGCCGATACCTACACAAGAACAATATCGGTAGGCGGAGAGGTTGTTTCTGAAGATTATGTAGACTCGTTCCCGGCATTGTGGGGAACAACAGAAAGCGGCGGAAAGGTTCTCTTTGATGATATTAAGGTGTATCATGCATTAAGCGGCAGCGATACTCCGGCAACTCCGGCACCGGTAACGGTTCCGGAGCCGGATAAGACATATGATTTTAACGGTGAATTAACGGGTTTGAATTCTGTAAATTCAAAAGCCGGAACAGAAAATGCACCGGCAGAAATCGCACTTGCAGAGGGTAAGAGCGGTGAGGAAAACGATAAGGCACTTGCATTTACAGGAGAAAATTCCGGCGGTGTAATGCTTGATTATGCACCGACTTCAAAGAAGTATACAATAAGCTTTGATGCAAAGCTTAATACATCAGTGCAGTATTCGCCGTTTATATTGATGATGGACTATTCCGGAAATGATGCACTTGTCGGCGATACAGATGCTAAATGGGTATCGATTGCACCGCAGGGCTGGCAGAAAACTCTTTCAAGCGGTCCGATGATTTGGTCGAGAGATGTTGCAAACGGAAATCTATGGAATGATATAGCTGCGGAGGAAAATAATGCAATGCAGCTTAACAAGTGGCAAAATATAACTGTTACTGCCAACGGTACAAGCGGAAAGATTTATGTTGACGGAAGCAAGATTGCCGAAGGAACGATTACAGATATAATCAATGGAACAACAAAGCTGTTTGTCGGAGTGAACTTCTGGGATACACCGCTTGACGGTTCAATAGATAATATCAGGATTTTTAACAGCTGCTTATCGGAAGCACAGGTTAAAAAGCTATGTGAATAATGTTAGAGAGAGAGGGTTGCGGCATTGACCGCTGCCCTCTTTTTTGAAAGCAAATGTTGACATGAGCGGCTTTATGTGATATGATATTTATAAAAGGTTTTGGCTGAACGGTGATTATTGAACGAAATAAAAAATTAATAGGTATGTTGGTTTGATTTTTTCACCAAAAATAAAAAAATATCGAAAATTCCCTTGTAATTTGGGCAAAAATGTTATATAATTATAGGGATTGCATTTTACAATTTTAATAGGAGGAATAATAAATGGCACAGGAAGAATCAGCAAGATTAACCCAGATATTAAAGAACAGACGTGATAAGCTTACAGAGCTTCAGAATGAGGGTGCTGACCCGTTTAAAATAACTAAGTATGACCGTGATACTACCTCCGCTCAGATTAAGGATAATTATGCGGAATATGAGGGCAAGAAGGTTTCAATAGCAGGACGTCTTATGTCAAAAAGACGTATGGGTAAGGTTGGCTTTGGTCACCTTGCGGATATTGACGGAAAAATTCAGGTATTCTTTAAGCGTGATGAGCTTGGCGATGAGGAATACGACAGATTTAAAAAGCTTGACATCGGTGATATAATCGGTGTTGAGGGTGAAGTATTCACAACTCAGACAGGCGAGATGTCAGTAAGAGTTGCCAAGTGTACACTTCTTTCAAAGTCACTCCAGCCGCTTCCGGAGAAGTTCCACGGTTTGAGCGATACGGATATGAGATACCGTCAGAGATATGTTGACCTTATCATGAACGATGAGGTTAAAAAGACATTTATCAATCGTTCAAAGATTATTGCGGCTATAAGAAGTTACTTAAATGCACAGAACTTCTTGGAGGTTGAAACACCGATGCTCGTTTCAAATGCGGGCGGAGCAGCCGCAAGACCGTTTGAAACACATTTCAATGCATTGGATACAGATTTCAAGCTTAGAATTTCACTTGAGTTATACTTAAAGCGTCTTATCGTAGGCGGCTTTGACAGAGTATATGAAATAGGCAGAGTATTCAGAAACGAAGGACTTGACACACGTCACAATCCGGAATTTACATTAATGGAGCTTTATCAGGCATATACAGATTACCACGGTATGATGGATTTAACAGAAAACTTATACCGTCATGTAGCACAGGAGGTTCTCGGAACAACAAAGATTGTTTATAACGGCATCGAGATGGACTTGGGAAAGCCGTTCGAGAGAATTACAATGGTAGACGCTGTTAAGAAGTATTCGGGTGTTGATTTCAATGAAATCCATACACTTGAAGAAGCAAGAGCAGCGGCTGACGAGCATCATGTAGAGTACGAGAAGAGACATAAGAAGGGAGATATTCTCAACTTATTCTTTGAGGAATTTGCAGAGGAGCATTTACTCCAGCCGACATTTGTAATGGATCACCCGATTGAAATTTCACCGCTTACAAAGAAAAAGCCGGAAAATCCGGAGTATGTGGAGCGTTTTGAGTTCTTCATGAACGGCTGGGAAATGGCAAATGCATATTCGGAGCTTAATGACCCGATTGACCAGAGAGAGCGTTTCAAGGCTCAGGAGGAGCAGCTCGCACAGGGAGACGAAGAGGCTAAAACAACAGATGAAGATTTCATGCGTGCGTTAGAGATAGGTATGCCTCCGACAGGCGGTATAGGCTTCGGTATTGACCGTATGTGTATGCTTTTGACTAATTCACCGGCTATAAGAGATGTACTCTTATTCCCGACAATGAAGCCGTTAAGCGAATAAGAAGAAATTGTATAATTAGTAAAATAAGTACAATAAGTGGGCAATTCCAATCGGGATTGCCCATTTTCTGAATGGATGGAAATACAAATAAAAAGTTGGAGATAATGAAATGAATAGGAAAGAATTAAAACAATATATTCAGAATAATTACAGTGTTTATATTTATTAGGAGGAATATTAATGATTTCAATTGTTCAATTCGAGGAGCGATATACACAGGATATAGTAGACTTGGTGTTGCATTTTCAGAATGACGGAACACGTCCGATTGTGACGGCGGAGGATCAGCCGGATATGCTGAATATCAGAGAAGAATATATTCAGCACGGCGGAAATTTTTGGACGGCAACAGAAAACGGAAGGCTTGCGGGTACTATCGGTATTATGCCATGCGGTGAGGATATAGCAGTGTTAAAAAAGTTTTTTGTGTATGAAAAATATCAGGGAGCGCCTGTTCATCTCGGACAAAAATTATATGCTGTATTTCTTGATTTTGCAAAGAAAAAAGGATATAAAATTATTTTATTGGATACACCGTATAATACGGTCAGAGCGCACAGGTTTTATGAAAAAGTGGGCTTTAAAAAGATAAAGGAAAGCGAACTGCCAGTTAATTTCAGTCATCCTTACGAAGAGTGTGACTTCTTCATTTTGGAGCTGTAAATTTGTTTGATTTGACTTTTTAACTTGGGTGTAGTATAATTGTTGTATAACATTGATTTGTTTGTTAAATATCGTGGATAGGAGGCATTGCATGGCGCTTGAAAATAAATTGGGTATAATAAATTCTGCGGAGCTTGCCCGTGAAGAGGAAAAAATAAGTAAAAAGAAGGCAATGAAACTGTTTGAAACGGGGATTCTCGACAAATTGACACCGGGTACATTTGAAACACTTTGTTATATTCATAAATATTTATTTGAGGATATATATGATTTTGCAGGAAAAATCAGAGATGTAAATATCGCAAAGGGAAATTTCAGATTTGCACCGCTTATGTATATTAGAGCCGCACTTGAGAATATTGATAAAATGCCTCAGAATAATTTTGACAGTATTATAGAGAAATATGTTGAAATGAATATTGCACACCCGTTTCGTGAGGGAAACGGTAGAAGTATGCGTATTTGGCTTGATTTGATTTTAAAAAAGGAAATAGGAAAAGTAATTGACTGGAGCATGGTTGATAAGGAAGATTATCTTCTTGCGATGGAACGCAGTCCTATTCGTGATATAGAAATCAAGTATATACTTAAAAATGCATTGACAGATGATATATACAGCAGGGATATGTATATGAAAGGAATAGACACAAGCTATTATTATGAAGGATATATGACATTTAAAACAGAGGAATTGAATTAATAATATAAAAAAGAAAATGAATCTCCGTCCTTTTACGTTAGTGTTATAATGAACAAAAAAACGGTAAAATAAAAGGGAAATTCAGCTATGATTACTCTTGATAATATTGGTGTAGTTTGCTAAAATGTAAGCTGTATATAAGTTAGTCCTGTGCATGAAAAGCATAGACGGATTTAAGGAGTATTAGAGATGGAAGTTTATAAGCTGAAGGAATTAAGCTACACGGATGCCGGCAAGGGCTGCAGAATGTGGCTCGGAGATATTGACGGCGACGGAAGAATGGAATATGTCATGGTTCAGCCGGATGGCGGAATAGATGACAGATTTGTGCCGCATATGGTTCAGTGTGCAACGGCATATAATTTGGAAGGCGAAAAGCTTTGGCAAATCGGAACACCGGATCCGGATGTAAAAAACAGCGGTTCGGATATTCCGGCACAGATTTATGATATTGATAATGACGGATATAATGAATTTATCTGCATTATGAACAGTGAGCTTTGCATATTTAACGGCAAGACCGGAGAATTAAAGGAAAAGCACCCGATTCCCGATGAAATGGCACATGACTGTATCATATTTGCGGACCTTGAGGGTATCGGCAGAGCCGAAAACATTATCTTAAAAAATCGTTATCATCAGATTTGGGCATTGGACAGAAACTTCAATGTTATGTGGACATTCA
>USPO01000022.1 GCA_900556575.1 uncultured Eubacteriales bacterium | reverse complement strand
AGGCAGAGTATACGGAAGCGTTGTATCAACGCATAAGCTCGAATCGCTCGTCGGTTCAAAGTTTATGCTTGTACAGTGCATTGAAAACAATCAGCTTGTGGATAAATTTCTCGTTGCCGTTGACGGTGTAGGTGCCGGAATAGGCGAGGATGTAATTGTCGCACAGGGTTCAAGTGCAAGAATGGGCATGAGGAATACCAATGCTCCGGTAGATGCACTGATTGTTGGAATATTAGACGAAAAACAGTGTTAGTAAGCTGCTGCGGAAACGCAGCGGCTTATTGAACGATAAACTATATTGGAAGGAATGAAGCATGATGACTCTTGAAGAGCTTCAAAAAATAGTATATGATGCGGGTATAGTTGGTGCCGGCGGTGCCGGATTCCCGACTCATAGAAAATTTTCCGATAAGGTTAAGCAGATAGTTGTTAATGCAGCTGAGTGTGAGCCGCTTATGATGGTTGACCATCATATTTTGGAAAAGCACCTTCAGGCTCTTGTGGATACATTAAATCTTTTGATTGATACAATGGGTGCTGACGAGGCTATAATCGGCATAAAGGGTAAGAATATGCACCTGCTTGATAAGAAGATTCTTGCCTCCTTAGAGGGAACAAAGGTAAGCGTAAAGACTATCCCGGATATATATCCTGCCGGTGACGAAGTTGTGCTTACATATGAAACTACCGGAAAGATTATTCCGGAGGGTGCAATTCCTGTAATGGTCGGCGTTATGGTAATCAACGTTGAGACTGTATTTAATATATATAAGGCAGTAAACAAGAGTGAGCCGGTTATATATAAGTATGTCACAATAGGCGGAGATGTACCGGCAGATGTAACCGTAAAAGTACCGGTAGGTATGAAGATTGCGGATTTACTTCATGCGGCAGGCTATACGGGCTTTGAGGATAAGGCTGTTGTAAACGGCGGACCGATGATGGGCAGACTCGTAAACCTTGAAACAGACGCTGTTACAAAGACAACAAAGGGATTGCTTATATTCCCGAAGACACATCCAATCGTTCAGCGTAAGCTGAGACCTATCGACAGAACATTAAAGCGTGCCGCTGCAGCCTGCTGCAACTGTACAATGTGTTCGGATATGTGTCCGAGACAGCTCTTAGGTTATGATATTCACGTTCATAAGACAGTAAGAGCCGCTTCACACGCTGAAATAAACAATACCGAGTCATTCCTTCAGGCTGCATTATGCTGCGGCTGCGGAGTATGTTCGGTTATTGCCTGTCAGCAGGGTCTTGATCCGCAGGCAATTTCAATGGCAATCAAGGGTTCGTTAGGTAAGCATGGTTTGAGAAGACAGAATAACAAAGCACCTGAAAAGGTTCGTGCTATTCGTTCATCGAGACTTGTTTCATCACAGACTCTTATTGACAGACTCGGTATCAGAAAGTATGTCAAGGCTCAGGTTCCGAAGAGCGATATGACATTTGACCCCGACACTATATATGTTGAGTTAAAGCAGCACGTTGGTAAGCCGGCAACAGCAACCGTAAAGGCAGGAGATAAGGTTTCCGCCGGAGATGTTGTTGCACAGACTGCATACGAGGATTTAGGCACAACAATGCATTCAAGCATTAACGGTGTCGTAAAGGCTGTAACCGACAGATTTGTAATAATCGGCAAATAAAGCGGAAGGGGTGTAAAGATAGATGAAGTCAATCGGTTTAGTAGAAGTAAAGAACGTATCAAAGGGTATCGTTGTAACAGATGAGATGCTCAAGAGTGCGGCAATTGACCTTATAAGCTCGGGTTCGGTATGTCCGGGTAAGTTTGTAACAATCGTAGGCGGAGAGCTTTCAGCAATCCATGCAGCGGTTGACAGAGCAAAGGTAATTGCAGAAGATGCACTTATTGATACTTTTGTAATAGGTAACCTTGGAACAAACGTATATGAGGCAGTTTGCGGAACAGCAACTGTAACTCAGCACAGAGCGTTTGGTATAGTTGAGACATTTACAGCAGCAAGTGCAATCGAGGCAGCGGATGCCGCAGTAAAGAGCGGTGACATCGAGCTTATCGAAGTAAGAGTTGCAAGAGGTCTCGGCGGTAAGTGCTTTGTATCGATGACAGGCGATGTTGCGGACGTAAGAGCAGCGGTTGAAGCCGGTGCATTAATTGCAGCAGAGCAGGGTGTGCTTATCAATACAGAGGTTATTGCAAATCCGCATCCGGAGCTTTGGGAAGCGGTACTTTAATCTGAATTAATCGGAAATGATTATTGAATAAAATCAGGGGATGCAGCAAAATCACAGTTTTGCTGCACCCCCATTTTCATTACGTTTTAATTTCCCCAAAATAGGTCTTGCAAATAGAAAGCACCTAAAATACCTCCTATATCATCCGGATCTGTTACCTCTTTTTTTGAGCCGTTATAATTTATGTATATGCTTTGAGGTTCAGCGTACTCGCTTTCTTTAATTACGTTAAATGTAATTTTATAAGATGAGTTATCAGAAATAAATGTTCCGGTGGTTTTTGCAAGTGTTTTCAAATCGCCTGATACAGTTACTACTCCGCCGTCATAGCTGCCTTTTCCGGCATAGGTAAACGTTGCTAATTCATCGCATTTCCATTTTGTTTTTTTGAAACTTTATTTAATAGCTCTGTATATGATGTATTGAAGTTATAAACACATTCTTTAGCCATTTTAATGTATCTTTGTCCCATATATCCGTTATATATCTGGAATAACAATGATAAGCATAAAACTGATGTTATTATACTTACAACGCCGTACAGCATATGCTGCTTTTTTTCAAGAAATTCAGTGACTCCAATAAGAAACAAGCATAATAATATGAAGAAATATTTACGCCTAATTTTATAATCACTATTCCTGCAAAGAATGCGAAAATAAGGAACAATATTTCACTTACGGTTTCGCCGAGTTTAAGAAAACGGTTGTTAGCAATGTTAAGTAGGGTTGATAGCCATAACGGTATAATTAAACCTATACTCATATCTATTTTTGCAAGCAGAATTGTTATTACAATAGTAAAGATGAGTTCTGCTATGTCAGATATAAAATCATGTTTTCTTAAAAAATTAAATACATTCTTAACAATTGAAGAAATATTTTTGATTTTTTCAGTGATATTAATATCAGGTTTAATATTTGCTGTATTATCAGTAGTGCTATGCTGTTCGTTGCCTCCATTTTCTGCGTCACTCGGTGTTTCAGTGATATTATTTGACTGAACTAATTGCTCGGCGGTATTGTCTGAATTTGCAGCAACAGTACCGTTTTGATCTTTAATTTCGTTTTCTGTGCCGTCAGATGTTTGAATTGGTTTATCGGGAGCAGTATCTTCGGTAATTAATTTTGCACCGCAGTTAGCACAAAAAATGCCCTCGGAATCATATCCGCACATTTTACATTTCATAATCTTTCCTCCATTTTGGTATTTTTCAAAGATGAAAAACAGCCTTAATCATATTTGTGTCTTAGGTTTAATGGTAAGTAGGGTAAAAATCATAACTATGTATTCCGGATCTTAATGAAACATGATGGTCATCAGCGTAATATGTTAAATCCATTGTAGTGTCATTTTCAATACTCGGATATGTATAGGTATTACCATAGGCCGTATATTCGGAATCACTGCAGGTGAGTGTAATATAATTATCATTCAAAACGTATATAAAACCATCACTACCCATGATTTCGAGAGTCATATCATATTCTGTATTAGGGGCATATGTATACTTGTTGTACCAATACTTATCAAATTTGGCTTCCGATGAGTTATAGTTTTGAGATTGAACTACATCGGTGCTTGTAGCGGCAGATTTACTTTCCATATGCTCTTCAATACGTTCGTTCCATTCCGGAGCTGAGAGACTTACATATACGACTGTAATGAAAAACAATAGATAAAATATCCATGGTTTATATCTTCTTACCATGATTGGCGATAAAAAGAATCCCAATATTGATAAGATAATACCTTGCAGAATTAATCCTGTCCAAAACAGAAAAAGTGCAGCACCAAAGGCACCGATCCATTCAAATCGAAAATATATAGATGGTTTATAACCTTGCTGCTGTTTTTTCTTGGGTTTATTAGTATTTTTCTTGACATTCTGCGGCTGTTCAGTGATATGTTCTTTTTTTTCGTTATTTTGAGAGTCGATAGGAGGATTGAGTTTTGCACCGCAGTATATGCAAAAATTTCCTTCGCTTTCTTGTCCGCATTTATTACATTTCATAATTTATTTCTCCAGTCGTAGTATAGTAAATGGTAATAATCTTTATGCTGTTATTTAAAATTCTTTAGTCCTCATCGCACTATGATACCTTTTTAGCCTTTTTTCAGCTTCCGCTGCTGTCCTTTTGTAGTCTCAATAGTTGCTTTTGCCCTTAGCTGCCGGTGGTTGGAGAGTGTGATATTTGGCAGCGGCAAATGCAAATTATCTGTTGAAACTGAGCTGTCAAAACAAACTTATACCGCAGGTTCGTTATTATATTGGTATTTATTATTAAAACAGCTACATTCCTAGTAATCCGCCGAGAAATCCGAGAGCTGCACCGACAGCAGCACCGACGGCTGTACCTATTACAGGAATAAAGCTTCCGACTGTAGCACCGGCCATAGCTCCTTTTGCGGCACCTGACAGTGCATGAGTTATTGACAGCTTTACTTCCTTTTGAATTTCGGTGTTGTAGTTTTCAATATCGTCATTCTTCTTCCAAATATCAGGATTTTTGTTTAAGCTGTCTGCAAGAAGAAAACGCTTGTTTTCCGGCATATTCCGCATCATTGTTAAAAGAAACTTTGAGATATTATATCTATGCAGTGCAGAATAATATATAGGAGTTATCCTTATACCGGTAGATGAATAAATTCTGTTTTCAACAGAAAGAACCTTGTTATCTAATTCTGACATTAACCTTGGCATAGGTTCATTATTTGAATAATCCCAATAATGCCCTTTCATTAGCATATCACATTGGTTTATAGCTATAATGATACGCTTTTTATCATCAATATATGGGATAACGAGATTTTCTATTATTTCATATGCGGTTTTCATATCACGATTTGAACCGTCAATTAAAACTACAACTTCATCAATTACCAAATCTCCGTTTGAATCGGTAAGCCTAAGCGCATTTGCAATCTGCTGAGCATATCTTTGGTCATTTTCGGGACTGTCTCCGAGTCCGGGCGTATCCCAAAGTACGATGTTGTTAATCTCGTATTTTTCAATTGAAGCGGTTTCCGGTGATACACTGTAACCAACCTTTGCAACTTCAGTATTAAAAATTGCATTAATTGTAGAACTTTTGCCGACTCCCGTTGCTCCGACAAAAAGAACATTAAGCTTTTGCTGCTGAAGGTGTGCAATATTTTTTTTAAGAATATCTCTGTCATATGTATTATCTGGATTTTCATCGGTAGTTATTACATCGAGAATGTCTGATAATATGTTCGGCTGTTCTGGCATTAACATAAGCAGTTCCTTTCCATAGCTGTGCTATTAAATTTTTAATATAGCGGGTATTTTTAAATCGGAGCAATACTTCCGCTTTGCTTGCAGAAGCAGAGTTTTAAACAGGCTGCAGCCTGCGCAGAAAATATTGATCCTTGGTAATTCAGCGGAAGACTATAACTCCCGCTGAAATTCTTAAATGTAATCTGACGTTCAAATCATATAATCAGCTTTCTTTTTTCAGAAGGCATATTATCAATTATAAAATCAAAAACAGCCTGTACATTCCAGCCGTATTCCGCAGAATAATATACCGGTTTCATTATGCTTATACCTGTTGCTTCCTTGACGCGCCTTTGAATAGATACGGCCATGTTATCAAGATATGTAAGCAATGTATGGTCTGGTGTATTTGAACCGCTGTTCCAATGACGACCCTTCATTGCTACATCAGCCTGATTAATGACGACGAATATTCTGTTGCTTTGGATATTAGGAACAATAACCTCATTTAATAGAGTGTATGTTGTTCCCATATCACGGTTAGAGCCTTCTATTACAACAAGAACCATATCAATAAAGCCGTATGTTTGAGAATTTGATGTATAGGTTTTAAAAAGCAAATCAACCATTTTCCTTTTATGATTTCGGTCGGCTTCCTTTCCATCACCAAGTCCCGGTGTATCCCATAATCTGAAAAAATTATTCAGAGCGTATGAATCAAGTTCCATTGTTTCCGGGTCTACACCGTCACCAACCTTAGCAACGGTTTTTTGGAAAAAGGAATTAAGGGTAGTGGATTTTCCCGCACCGGTTACGCCGGTAACCATAACATCTAATGGATGTATTCCCATTATATCCAGATTGGAGATTATATCCTGACTTCTGTATGTACTAAATTTTATGTCCATTTGTTACTCCTTAACCGAAGATGCTACGGAAAAATCCTTTAACAGCACCTACAGCACCTCCGACAACTTTACCGACAACGCGACCTATTTTTTCTCCTGTTTCGCCGAAAATTCCTCCTATCGTACCACCTATTTCACCGCCTTTATCTACACATTCATTAAAAGTTTCCTCAAAACTCTTTTTGATTTCTTTACTGTAATCTTTAAGCTCGTCATTGTCACGCCACATGTTTTGGTCGGTGTTAATGTTATCAACAATTGATAATCTCTTTTTCTTAGGTGTATATTTGACAATATAGAACAGAAGCTTTGAAAGGTTATACGGTCTTTGCTGTTCCTGTCCCTCTTCTTTATAGCCGGCACTGTAATATATAGGGTCTACATCTATACCTGTGCCTTCTTTGATACGTTTTTTTACGGATTCTGCCTTTTCATCGAGGAATTTTTGTAATATCGGATCAGGTTTATTCTCTTCAAGAAGCCAATGCTTGCCTTTCATTGCCATGTCCGCTTGATTAATTGCAACAAGAATTCTGTTTTCCTTATCCTCGCCGAGATTAGGTATAATAACAGTGTTAATCAGCTCATAAGATGTTCCCAAATCTCTTGAACTTCCGTCAAGAATAACCAATACAAGGTCAATTAACAAATCACCGTTTTTGTCACGCTCATGGAGTTTATTAATAATGTTTTTTGCGTGGCGGTTATCGGCTTCCTTTCCGTCACCTAGTCCGGGGCTGTCCCATAATACGAGGTTATTAAGCTCGTATTTCTGAATATCCATTGTTTCAGGGTCTACACCTACGCCAACCTTGGCAACCTCTTTTTGGGTTTTAGAGTTAGTATTAAACAAAGCATTAATTGTTGAGCTTTTGCCGCAGCCTGTTGCTCCGGTAATCATAATATTAATGGTTTGTTCCTTGAGAAGAAGCATATTCTTTATGAGCTTGCTTCTGTCATCCTCTGAAATATTAGCAGAGTTGATATCTTCTTCCATTGCGTCAAAGAAACTTTTTTCGTCTTTCAATGTACCTTTCCTCCTAAATTTATTAAAAAGTATTAAGTTGTTTCATTATCTATTTGGATAAAAGTGACTTAATTATTGCGATTGGTATAAGAACTACACCTAAAACGGTACCCATGACCATTCTTCTCATGAATATATCACCAACACTGCCTATAAGGACATAGTTAGCATATATTGTTTTTCCGGTTGCCCAGTATCCTAATCCCATGTAAATGAATAGCAATATTATTTGAATCATTGCGTTTGCTCCTTTCTGTTTAAAATAATTTTTTATTATAGTCTTTTATTTTAACTAAAAATGCGGTATAATTATTATATACAGCAAATATAATAAATTAGCAATATACATCCTGAAATTACTTATTTCAGGACTTTTGCCGAAAAATGCTTTAAAACGGAGCATTTTTGATAATGTGACGGCTTATGATGACGGAGAATAAATGCTGTTAAGCTTGTTCATTTCTATTTTTATATGCTCATCGAGAGGATGAACATATAAATCCATTGTTGTCTTTACGGACGAATGACCCAATACTATGCTGAGGGTTTTGTAATCAACACCGAGTTCAAGTGAACGTGTTGCAAAAATATGCCTTAAAGCATGAAATTTGATATTGGGCAGAGATGCACGCTTTAATATTCTCTTGAAGTTACGGCGATAAGTGCGGACGTCCATCATGCCATTTTTTGAATACAGTACAAAGCTGCCGTTATGGCTGTGACTCCTGAGCTTATTCAGAAGTACGGACGGTATGGGGATTATTCTCTGTGATGCACTGCTTTTCGGCGGTGTAATTATCAGCTTACCGTCAATTCGTGACTGTGTGCCGCATACATGAAGCAGGGCATTATCGAGGTCAATGTTTTCCCATTTTAACGCACATAATTCACCTATTCGGAGTCCGGTATAAAGGCATATAAGAATACCTATGTCATTAGGTGTTGCAAGAGAACATTCAAGTGTATGCTGTTCACTGCGTGTAAGTACAGTAGGCTCTTTTCGCAATATGCCCGGTGCGGAGATTCTCGAATATACATTTTCAATGTATTTCTCTTCTTCCGCTGACTTTAATGCCGCTTTTAAGACCGTATATATCAGCTTTACGGTAGCGGGAGCAAGCGCAAGAGATGAGATAAAGCATTGAATAGTGTCGGAGCTTAAGTTTCTTAAAGCAATTTTGCCTATTTGAGGTGTTATGTGGTTGTCGATAATTCTTCTGTATAACTTTTGGGTGGAAAGCTTTATATTATTCTTGCGGCTGAGCCCAATATTCATCCACTCGGATAAAGTAAAGCTTGATTTCCTCGTTATACTTTGAGGACGTGACCGGTATTTTTGCATCTTTTTCTTGACATCTGTATAGCTTTTGGCATAAACAGAACAGTACTTGGCTTTTCCGGAAATGTCATAGCCGATTATGAATCTGCCTTCATATCGTCCGTCCTTTCTTTTGTAGATATTTTCGCCTTTTCTTGCCATATGAAACCTCCTTTTCCCTGACCATAGCTTTGACGGTAAAATTAAAGGCATTATATACAAAATATAAGAAAAATTAAAAGAATTATATAAAGTGCTTGACATAATAGATAAAATGCTGTATAATGTTTATATAAATTCCAGTAATAAATCTGATATATTTTGCATTGATTGCCTTGATATGCAACTATTTAGGTGTCCTGAAATAAGTAATTTCAGGACTTTTTTAATATCGTCACAGCCAAATCTTAAAGGCAAGTTTTATTTTATGTATATATTATAGAACATTCGGAAAAAAAAGAAAATCCAAAACAATTCCGAAAAAAATTATTTTTTCGGAATTGTTTTGGGTTGACACGGTATTTATAAATTTTTTGCTGCATCGATTAAAGTATATTTGATAAAGTCATTTATGCGGAAAAGTATGCTTAGCCTTGCATAGTCTATTGCATCTTTACGCTGCGTTTCTGTGCATTTATATTTTGAGCAGGTTTTTTCGTACAGCTGTTCGGCATAGCAGCTTATATCTTCATCATTCAAAAATGCTTTTATGAAATCAATAGGAAAAAGGGACTCTGAGCGGTACAGTATTTTGCCGTATACTTCGTCAAGGTTTAAATCATTGGCTATATCATTGTTTATATTATAGTCTTCATGTGTGACGGATATATCCTTATATTTTATAATATCAGTGACTATGCTTGAAAGTCTGGCAGGTATTTTTCGGGATGAGTAATTGTTTTCGATAAGAAAATCGCTTATATTGCTTAGATATGCAAAGCAATAATCGGACATTTCAATATCACAGCCGGTAAAGTGCTTTTTTAAACTTTTATACAAATTAAGGTAATATTCGTGAGCTTCAGTATTTTTGCCGTTTCCGCTGTTTATTACATAATTTTTATATGTTAGTAAAGATTTAATATTGATACTGTAACCCATACAATTTGTGATTTTTTTCTTTTTTCGTGACATAGCTGCGGCATAGATATAAGGCTTAATGCTTGAATAAAGTTTGTCACTGTTTGTTTTCCGTATAAGCTCACCAAGATTTTCACGGTATATATCTTCTGACTTTACAGAGCCGGGGCGGGGGAGACTATATAAATAGTCAAGTTCGTTTGCGTCAAAATCAGAATTTGATTTATCCGGTTTATGCGATATGAGTTTGTTTAAACGTTCATGCATGATTTTGTGCGAACTGATAAGACGTACAAAATAATTGAAATTTTCCTTAAATTCAAGCCAGAGTCTTATTTTTTGTTCATCGTCCGAAATATTTCCGAAAAGAATACCGTTTTCGTTAATTACGGCAGAATAAAGAAATGATGAGTCATCATTCTGTGATTTTTGAAAAAGACAAGCTGTTGAAAAGTATATACGGCTGACATTACCATGAATGTGGTTCAGTGAAAGTGTATCAAAAAAACGATTTTTGAACGCTTCCGCTTCTGCCAATGCGTCATCGAATGTCATATTGGCTCTGTTGAGCAGTTCTTCAAGCGATATATATTGATCCGCTTCGTTGTCTATAAACTGTTCTATGTCAAGATTGTATTCGTTAAACATAATATCACCGCCTTTTTATTTTATATCTGTATTAATATTATAGCACACTTTGCTGATAAAAACAATAGGAAATAATAAATGCCGATAAATAAAAAGAGTATTGCCGCAGCTTTAATTTTGCGGCAATACTCTTTATTGAAATCGTAATTACTTTGTAATCGATATTGTTACTGTATCGTCACCCTCGGTAACTACTGCTGTAACACCGTTCTTTGTGTATGTAGTAGACTTACCGTTCACACTCTTAGAGAATCCTAATGAGTTAAAGGTTGTGATGTAGCTGATGTATGTATCGAGGTCAAGCTTATATACAGCCTGGAATGTGTTGTATGAAACCATACCGGCTGAAAGAGCTGTTCCGGAATACTGCGGAACTTCAGGAGCATAATCATAGCCTGTGAAGCTTGACGGTGCCTGTGTAGGCTCTGCAGCTGGTGTATCGGTTGATGTATTTGCCGAATCGTCTGTAATTGTTACAGTCTTTGTTGTGCCGTCCCAGTCAACCTTTGAACCGAATGCCTCTGCAATTGCTCTTACAGGAACAAGAGTTCTGTCGTCAATGATAGTCGGTGCTGAATCTAATGTAACCGCACTGCCGTTTACTGTCATTTCCGGATTATCGATTGTCATTGATATTGTAGTGTCACCCTTAATGGATGTGATTGTTCTTGTATCTCCGTTCCAGTCAACTGTTGCTCCCATTGACTCGAAAATCTTTCTCATCGGAACCATTGTTCTGTCATTGATAATCTGCGGAGCTACATCAAACGATAATGCACTGCCGTTAAGCTTAACACTGATAGCACTTGCTGCCGGTGTTGACGGCTTTGACGGTGTTGTCGGTCTTTCGCCTGCTGCCGGAAGCTTTGACGCATCAAATGCGGCAGGAGTATACTTGTTTGAAACAAGCTTGATATTTGCATCAGGCTGAGTTGTATACTGCGAGCCTTCAATCTTATCGTTCATGTACCAGCTGATATGCGGCGGCTGGTTATAACAGTTATTGTATGTACTTGATGAGTTTCTGTATACATCATCATGAGCCAATGTATAGAAGTTATACTTTGTCGGGATGTTTGTTGTGTAAAGTCTTAAAGCATACTGGTATGTAGTTCTTCTTGCCTCTATCTCTATATCCTTATCAAATGAACCCTTAACCGTTGTCTTGAAAGTTTCTTCCTTCTGATCCTTTATAACGTATGATACAAATTCTTCTCTCCAGTCACCGATAATATCTCCCTGACCGTTCATATTACCCTTTGTTGAGTTGATTGAATGTGTACCCTCCGGAACAAATAAATTTTCGTTTTTCTTTGTAGAATCATTCCACTTTGTGATTTTGATTTCCTTGCCGGCACCGTTGTGGTCCTGAAGTTCGTCCTGAAGATCACCGTCCCAGTAAATACGTCCGTTCATTGAAAGACCGAGATTACCGAGGTCCGTACCCTTATTATCATGATAGCCTGTACCTGCAGCACCCCACATTACATAATATGAGTCGCCGTAGCCGATATTTGCAATTACAGCACGTCCTGTATCTTTGGTACCGTTATATACCTGAATAGCCTTACCTGTCTTTGCATCCTGGAGAACAGTACCCCAAATCTGTCTGTTTACACTTGTGTCTGCACCGATTGCATCTCTCCAGCCCATCTTTGAAAGAGTTTCACTGTCATAGCTGAAGTGATCCTTTTCATCACTGTAATCTTCCTTAGCGGTTAAGACCTCAAGTCCCGGATTTTCCGGAGTGAAGTCACCAACGTGAACAACGTCACCGTGTTCAAGATATGATGTCCAGAGAACCGAACCGTCATCATCATACCATAATGCACCTGTTGTTACTTCGTCCTTGCCGTCGCCGTCTACATCGGCAGCCTCTAACTGGTGGTTACCCTGTCCGACATACTGCTCGTAACCCGACTTATAGCCGTCCGAACCCGGCTCTGTATCAAACTTCCATCTAACCGAAAGCTTTCCGTTTTTGAAATCATATGCAGCGGCAGCCTGTCTCTGTCTGCCGTTTTTACCGAAATAGTAACCTCTGCCGACTACCATTGACGGGTTCTGACCGTCTAAGTAAGCGATTGTACCGTTGTAACGCTCCGAACGGTTACCGAAATCATCACCGAATGATAATGATGTTTCCATTGAACCTACCGTATTCTGCGGATAGTAATCAATTGTATCCAATGCTTTACCTGTTTCACCGTCAAAGCAGGTTACATAAAGCGGACCCTGAAGGTTTTTACCGCCGTTTAATGCAGCCCATGAGTTTTCATAGCTTTCGCCTCTTGACTTGTCACCAATCATGTTGCCCTGACCGTCGATTGTACCATCGGCTGTTCTGACCATAAGCTCGGCTCTGCCGTCACCGTCATAGTCGGCAACACAAAGCTGTGTATCGTGGGCGCCTGCACGGATATTGTAACCCATGTCAATTCTCCACATGAATGTACCGTCAAGCTTATATGCATCGATGTATGCCTTACCTGTACGGCCGCCAGAAGCAGCGTCCTTTGCATCCGGAGGACACCATACTACGAT
>USPO01000021.1 GCA_900556575.1 uncultured Eubacteriales bacterium | reverse complement strand
TTTCGTCCGTTCTGCACTATTTTTCTACCCCCCCCCACGAGACTGTCACAAAACTCTTTGAGTTTTGCAACAGCCTCTCTTTGATTTAATGAGGGATACCGGGGCTGTTATGTATAGATATATTAAATATATTCAGTTGATTACGGAAAAATATATCTGAATATTAATTGTATCAGGATAAATTAATATGTGAATTGTGAGACAAAAACCGAAAATTTTGTGTATATATTAGTGTGCGTACATAAAAATGAAACTGGAGATGAAGTTAATGCTGAAGATTTAAAAAATAACTTAGCATCTCTTGGAATAATGAAAGACAGCGGAGAATATCTTGATTTTGATAATGCAATAACAGTGGATTTAAGGTAATATGAGAGAGTCGGGGCAGAATTTTGTTTTGCCCCGACATTTTAGATTGTTTATGAGGATTATCCGCTGCAATATAAATTAGTGTATTGGCAGTTATTAATCTATTAAAACTCAAACAAATCTTTTTGGCACGGAATCAGGTTCGGACGATGTATAATTCTTTAATCCTATGCGGAATGCCTTTGGCGTAATTCCGTAAATATCTTTAAATATTCTGTTAAATGTGCTTTGACTCTCGAAACCTACATCGGAGGCAATGGTTGTAATGGATTTATTGGTATTTCGCATAAGCGAAACCGCACGTTCGGCACGGACAGCACCTAAATACCGTCTGAAATTAACATCAAGCTTATCGGAGAAAAGCCGTGATACACTGTTTTTGCTGATAGAAAATTCCTTTGCAAGAATTTCAAGTGTCAGTGGTTTATCATAGTTAGTATCTATATATTTTATAATCTTATAATAAATATTGTCAATTGGAAATGACTCTCTGTGTATCATTTCGGTATTATTTAACGCATATGATATTATAATTAAAGCCCATGCGGTTCTGAGCGTAAAATCAGAAGTTTTTTCTATTTCATTTACCGCAAGCCTTATATTATCATTAAGGCAGGTGCTTTCTATTATAGGGTTATTTGTTTTTAGATTATCCATTTTAGGGAAAAATGCACCGTAAAATCTATATGAACATATAATGATTAACTCATTTGCCGGATACTGTTTTTCAGCATAAAAGTATTTATGAGGTATATTCGGCAGTATAATGGCGGTATCACCTGCATTTAATGTATATTTTTTCCCGTCAATGATTATATTCTGAGTGCCGGAACGCATATGTAAAAGCTCGAAATCCTCGTGAATATGGTTCGGGCAGTCTATATCAACTTTATTTGACTGAACGGAAAGGTCATTGGACCGTATTTCATAAAATGTTCTCATAATCTCATCTCCTCCGGTATGTATATTATATCATATGTTAAATTGGTTTGCAATAAATTATGTGTTTTTTCAATGGTTTTAGGTGAAAAATGACTGTTTTTTTATATAATAATGTGATAATATTAATATATCAAATGACTTTTGAAAGGAGCTGTAATTTCATGAAAAACAGAAATCTAAGGTTAATGGGAACGGCATTGCTGATTTCCATATCGTGCAATGTTTTGTCTGTATCGGCTGTATATGCAATTTCAAATGATACAAATTCAAGTATGGGAAGTGAAGTTGAATTGGTTGACGGAACAACAGGTACACCTCTTGGTGGTTTTGGAACCGGAGCGGTAAAATTTAATGCGGTAAAGGGAAAGTTTGCGGCAACAACACGTCCTCCGGCAGACCAGACAGATTATTCTGAGGTTGGTACATCAAGATTTCAGCTGTATACGGACGTGAACGGAAATGTGGAAATCAAGGATAACATGACTGCGGTAAGCACAGGAGGAAGATATGCCGATGATGCAATTTGGCCGGAACATAATGTGGATTTTGGAGAAATAAACGGCATACAGATAAGTTTAAAAGGGTATTCTCCGTTAGATAATGTAAATTATGATAATATGAGTCTGCCATATGCTTTATATGAGTTTACTTTGACAAATAACAACAGTACGGAAGCTAATGCATCGGTCGCTATGCTATGGGATTTAGGAGCAGACAGACATAAGGCTGCATGGGTTAAAGAGACAGAAGAAAAAGGATTTATATCTGATAAATGGGCGATATATGCAAAATCAGAAGGAGCAGAAATAACTTCGGGCGGCGGAAATGAATTTTTTGAAAAGGGAATATGCGAAACAAAACCGAGCTTGGGAGAAACGAGAACAGCTGTAAAGGTAAATATTCCGGCGAATGAGTCAAAATCCATTAAATTAGTACTTGCATGGTATGATGACAGTGATCCGGAAGGTGCATATTATCTTAGCAAATACAGCAATGCGGGAGATATTGCCCTGCATGGCTTGGAATACTTTGATACATTAAAAAATAATGGGGACGGCCTGGTGCAGAGATTTAGAAAGTCAAATGTACCGGCATGGTTTGTAAACCAGTGCCTTAATTCACTTATAAATATAAGCAATAATTCTATATATAAGACTGATGGAAGAACGGCATTTGCGGAAGGTGAATGGACTTGCTTCGGTACAATGGATCAAATGTGGCATGCAAGATATATTATTAATTATTTAATACCTGATTTTGCTTGGCAGGAGCTTGAATATTGGGCAAGAACACAGAGAAATGACGGACAAATTCACCATGATTTCAATTACATGACAGATACATCAGTAAAATATAAGCTTGTTGATTGGGATGATACGGAACATGAGGATTATAGAAATATCGATAAGTGGGTTGATCTAAACTGCGGCTTTATAATTTCAGTATATGAAACTTATAGACAGACAGGCAATGAAGAAAAATTAGAATACTTTTGGCCTTATATAAAAAAGGCGGCACAGAGGGTACTTAAGCAGGTAGAGCTGTATGGGGATAAGGATTATCCTTATACATTTTCAACTTCACAAAATTCGTATGATGCCGGAGGAAATCCGAACCCGTTTAATTCAAGTATTTCCGCAGTTATGTATAAAATTATGACTATACTTGGAGAGAAAATGAATGAACCGGAAATAACCGATGTCTATAAATATGCATATAATACGGTGGTTGAGTCATTCAGACAAAGATATTTGAATAATAATTTTCCGGCGGAGAGAGTCAGCGAATCGTATTTTGCCGGACAATGGCTTGCAATGCATTTAAAATTAGGAGAAATCTGGACTAAAGAAGAAACAGATTATGTATTGAATTGTCTGGATGGATATTATCACCCTTATTATAATATGTTAGGATTTCCGCAGGGAACTTATAACGAATGGACTCCGTATCTTCTGATGCATTACGGCGGTTTACTGTTAAATACTCAAAGGCAAAATCAATTTGAAGTACTTCAAAAAGACTCATACACACGACAGTTTAAAAACAGAGATTATGTATTTAATCATCCGTTAGATATATTGCCGCAGGTAACATCTGCAAAGTATGTGTCAAATAATATCAGCGGTGACAGACAGTATATATCAATACCGTCAATATGGAGAAACTATTATGATATGATTGGCTATTACAGAGATTGTTCGACCAAGGAGCTATGGCTCAAACCTCAGCTTTTACCGGAAATGAACCATGAAATGACAAATGCGGCTTATGTGTCGTCGGAGGGTTACGGAACAATAAGCTGTAAGGAAATGAAATCCGAGGGAAGCGAAGCTTATCAGAATAAGATAATTGAATTTAAGCCGGAAAAAAATATATATGTAAGTAATCTGTATCTTCAGGACAATTTTGGCGCTGATGAAAGTATAAAAGTAACAATAAATAATGAAAAGGCAGAATTTAAAAGAATAGGAGAAGGATATACAAAAGAGCTTGAAGTTAATTATAATAATGAAATAACGTCAGACGGAATTCTTATAAGCGTGTCGGGAAATCCGGGTGCGGAACCTCCGGCAGTACCTGAAAAGCCGGATGACTTTTCAACACCGCCTCCAATAGCGGAAATCAGTGCATACAGCGATATAGAAGCGGAGCAAATGTCTGCATCGGGAGGAATAGAAATTGCGGAGGATGATGTCAGATACATTACCGAATGTGATGATCAGGATTATGCTAAATATGACAGCGTAGGATTTGACGAAGCTGCCGGGGCAATATCGTTGACTGTAAGAAGCACAAAGCAGTCACATATTGAACTTGCTCTCGACAGTGTCAGCGGAGAAACAGTACAGATATTAGAAATACCGAATACAAATAATGAGTGGAAAACAATAGAGTATAAATTAGAAAAAACAATATTAAATACGCATGACATTGTTTTCAGGTTTAGGAGTAATACAGGTGACAGTTCAAATCTTGTAGATATTGATAAATTCAGATTTGAATATAAATACAAGCTAAAAACAGACAAGTGGAGTGCGTCGGCATCAAAACAAAGCAAAAATGCGTACTTAGCCTTTGACGGAGACGAAACAACACGCTGGGCAACCGGAGGAAAGCAGGAAGGCAATGAATGGTTTGTGCTTGATTTGGGAGAGAAAACTGAATTTAACAGATTAATTCTTGAGTCTACCGCGGCATCAAAGAATGATTATCCGAGAAGATATGAAGTATATGTTTCCGATGATGGAGTTGATTTTTCAGAATGTGCGGCATCGGGTGAAGGAACGGCGATAAGTACGGAAATAAAATTTATTCGCCAAAATGCAAGATATATTAAAATATGTCAATTGGGAGAAACCGATACTAATTATTGGTCGATATATGAGATGGCGGTATATAATGATGAGGAGGATTATCCCGATGGAAATCATGAACCGACACCGACTCCGGCACCTGATTTGACGATAAATGATTATACATATACCGGTGTCAAATCGAGTAATGTTAAGGGAACAAAATATTTTGATGTTGATAAATATAAGGTGAGCCAAAAAGCGGCAAAAATAAATACAATAAATAAAGAATTCTATTTTGATGAAGAAGTGGATGAAAACGTAAGAAATTATTTTGCCGATGGTTCGGACAAAAATAAGATTTCTTCGTCATATACCACCAAGATGGTGAATTATATAGGTACATCCGGGGAATACAATATCAGACCGGCAATTACAGATATATCGCTTAAAGCCGGAAAATATAGATTATACTATATTGGAGGAACGACAAGCCCAAGCAGAAATATAGAAATAGAATTCAGCGGAGATAAAGGAAATGTGAAATTGTCCGATATGAACAGCTATGTTTTTTCAAAGGACGGTTTAACGATGAACGAGTTTGAGTTAACATTAGGTGACGATTATTCCGGAGATATAATTTTTGGGAACACAAAGACGTGGCTTCCCGATTTGTATTCTGTTAAACTCATACCGGTTCTTGATGAGGAAGAGCCGGAGTATAGGATTATAGGAACCGAAATGCTGTCAAAGAACGGAGAAAGAATATCTGAAATACCGGTAAATGAGGAATTTGGTATAAATATTGAGATAAAAAATACAAAAGAAGAAAATAGTAAAAATAGTCTAATTACAGTGTTATATGATAAAGACGGCAGAGTGATATTTGTTAAACCGGAAGAAGTAGTATTTGATAAAACGGGCATGAAAACGATACATCAGGATATTGATATACAGAGTGAAAAAATTTCCGAGATAAGGTTTTTTATTTGGGATAATGTCAATTCCATGAAACCTATATGCGATAAAGTAAAAATAGAATAATACGTAAAATGGGGGTTGCCGTATAAATTGCGGCAATCCTCATTTTGCTGAAAATAAAACGTATATTTCAATATTTTATAGTTGCTTATTTTAGCTTGACAGTATATTATGATTGTGGTATAATTTATCATGTAAAAGTGTATATATTGAAAGGGTTGAATGTAATAATTATGAAATCAAAAAAGAAAGCAAGTGCCTATCCTGCCATAATGAGCATGGAATTTGACTGGGTGCTTTTTATACTTGCAATAGGCATTTCTATCTTTGGAATTATTAATGTCTATTCAGCAACGAGAACTACGGGGTCAAATTCAAATGTTATTGTACAAACCGGAGCATTTATTATAGGAGTATTATGCATGATAGGTTTGTCGCGATTTGACTACGAGCAGTTTAGAAATATGGTAAAGCCTGTTTATGGCTTGTCAATAGTGCTGCTTATAGCAGTTTTGGTTTTCGGTGTTGCCGAAAACTGGGGTGCAAGAAGCTGGATAAGAATAGGTCCGATAGGAATACAGCCTTCTGAACTTGCAAAAATATGCTATATTATAACATTTCCTCACCATTTGACAAAGGTTGAGAAAAAAATAAATCAGCCGCTGGTATTACTTGGATTATGCCTGCATTTGGCAGTTCCGGTTGGTTTAATCATGCTTCAGCCTGACCTGGGAAGTGTATTGGTATTTGTGTTTATGTTTATATGTATGCTGTTTACGGCAAAAATTTCATGGAAATATATAATACCTGTCGGTGCATTGTTTGCGGCATCAACTCCGTTTATATATAAATATGCATTGAATGATTATCAGAAAGAAAGAATACTTGTATTTTTCAATCCGGAGCGCGATCCTTTGTACAGAGGATATAATGTAATTCAGTCGAAGATTGCGGTAGGTTCCGGCGGACTGTGGGGCAAGGGATTTTTACACGGAACGCAAAACCAAATGGGATATTTGCCGACAAAAAGTACAGACTTTATTTTCTCGGTTGTATCCGAGGAATGGGGATTTATCGGTGCATTTATTTTGGTAATAGCATTGTTTGCTTTGGTTTACCGCTGTTTTAAGATAGCACAGAAAGCCGATAATTCTTACGGAAAGTATATATGTGTAGGAACGGCGGCAATGTTCCTATTCCATATATTCGAAAATGTCGGAATGTGTATAGGACTGATGCCGGTTACCGGTATTCCTCTTCCGCTTGTCAGCTACGGAGGAACTTCGATGGTTGCAAATATGATAGCACTCGGATTGGTGCTTAGTGTGAATTATCATAATAAACCGAGGACGGTTATGGAGGTATATTAATTTGGTTAATCATAACAATCAGAATAAAATTATGCTTATAAATGATATATCAGGCTTCGGCAGATGCTCCGTTGCGGTTCAGCTGCCGATAATATCACATTTAAAGGTACAGTGCTGCCCGATACCGACATCGATATTTTCGGAACATACGGGCTTTGACCACTATTATTTTGATGATTATACGGCTCATATGGAGGAATATGCATCACATTGGAAGCGTATGGAACTGGAGTTTAAGGGGATATGTACCGGTTTTTTGGGATCACATGAGCAGATAGATATAGTTGAAAGACTGATTAAAAAGTTCAGAAAGGAAAATACAATCGTAACAATTGACCCCGTGATGGGTGACTACGGGAAAAAATATAGCATTTATACAGATGAGATGTGTGAGGGTTTGAAACACCTTGTGGAATATGCTGACATATTAACGCCGAACTTAACGGAAGCTTGTATTTTAACGGGACGTGAATATGACGAAGCGGCGGCAACAAATGAATATTTGATTGAAACTGCGGCGGAATTATGTGCAATGGGTCCGGAAAAGATAGTTATAACCGGAGTGCCGGAAGGCGAATACCTGAGAAATCTTGTATATGAAAAAGGTAAGGAGACGGTTATTGTACGAGCGAGGAAAATAGGCGAGAGCCGCTCCGGAACCGGAGATGTTTTTTCAGCGATAATTGCGGCGGATGCGGTAAACGGAGTACCTTTTGCAGCATCTGTAAGGAAAGCGGTTGACTTTATATCTGAGTGTATAATGCGTGCGGTAGATATGGAAATTCCGCTTACAGACGGAGTACCGTTTGAGGAGGTAATATATAAGCTGTAAAGGAGTATATACTATGATAATATATCATGGGAGTAACTTAAAGGTTGAAAAACCAAGGCTAATAAAACAAAATAGATTTTTAGATTTTGGTTTTGGATTTTATACAACAACTAACATGGAACAGGCAAAAAATTTTGCATATAAAGTGGCGGAGAAAAGAAAAAACGGTATTGCGACACTTAATATATATGAAATAGATGAAAATATAGCATTTCATGAGTGTCAGGTACTTAAATTTGATAATCCTAATGAGGAATGGCTGGACTTTGTTATGCAAAACAGAAAGGGTATATATAAAGGAAAAAAATTTGATTTTATATATGGTGCAGTGGCGAATGATAATGTTTATAGAACCCTTACATTATATATGACAGAAATTCTTACAAAACAACAGACAATAGATGCTTTAAAAATACGAAAGCTATATAATCAACTGGTATTTGCAACGGAAAGGGCTTTAGAATATATAAAATTTCAAGGGAGTACAGAGCTATGAATGAAAATCAATTCAGTGCGTTGCTTGCTGTAATAGTTCCTCAGATAATTGAACAGATTATAAGGAACAGTAATATATCAGAAGAAACAGCAGTGCTTAAATTTTATAAGTCCAAATTGTATAAAGAATTATCTGATGAAAACTCAAAGCTTTGGCGTTACAGTCCGGTACTTTTATATACACTGTATCAGGATGAATTGATAACAGGCTCATATGAGTACCCTGAAGAAGCATGATGAAAGGAGTTATTATTCTATGAGTAAACAGGGGGATTTTTTGGTATTTTGTATTGAACGATACAGATATTATAAAAAACTTTCGGGAAAAAAGATAGTTGAATTATTTGAAAAATATAATGTAAATGATTATATAATTAAATATTATGAGTCATTGCATACGATGAGTGATATTTGTATTGTTCAGGATATTGATGATTATATAAAATCAAAACAGTAAGACCTTTTAAAAGGGGTGACAGATATGAAAAAAGTATTCAACATATTGCAAAGAATATCGGAAAATTCACACGTCGGAGAAATGGACGGGTATATTCAGCACGGAGATACATCATGCCTGCTGCATACCGTGGCAGTTGCATATTACAGTATGCGCCTTGCCGAAAAACTTCGCATACCGGTACATAAGAGGGAATTGATAAGAGGGGCTTTGCTGCATGACTATTTTCTTTATGATTGGCATGACGGTAAGCCGGAAAGGAAAATACATGGATTTACTCATCCCGGAACGGCAATGAAGAATGCGGACAGGGATTTCAAGCTTAAAAGTTTGGAAAAGGGTATTATAAAGCATCATATGTTTCCGATGACACCCGTACCGCCCACGTCCCGTGAGGCATGGCTTGTGTGTTTGGTGGACAAGGCTTGCTCGCTGTATGAAACATTCGGCAGGCATAATTATAGGGGGATAGATGAACATTGGAAAAGAGAATTTACTAATCTATATAAGGAGTTGAGAAATAATGTTAAATGAATTTTGTAAATATTTTATTTGCTTCATGGTATTCAGCTTTATCGGCTGGGTATATGAATCGATATTTTATTCCGTACAGCTCCGACGCCCTGTTAATACAGGATTTTTGAAAGGGTGTATATGCCCTATATATGGATTTGGAGGAATGTTGCTTCTGCCTATTGCAAGAATGAATTTCGATATAAAAACAATATTCTTTATGGGGATGCTTATATGCTCCGCATTAGAGTATTTTATATCGTGGCTTTTGGAATATCTTTTTGATGCAAGATGGTGGGATTACTCGGATTGGCCTCTTAATCTTAACGGGCGGATATGTGCGGTTTCGGTTTTTGGGTTTGGTGTTGCGTCATTGATAGGAACACAGATTATTATCCCAGGGGTACTTGGTTTTGTGAGTGCAATGAGCATAATAAAACTTCATTCGGCGGCTGTGGCAATAGCGGCAATTCTCGGTGCCGATATTTGTTATACGCTGAAAAATATGAATCCGGGGGAAAAGCTGCCGTGGTTTGTTGAAGAACATTCGCAAATGGTAGAAAAACATAAAAACAATATAGGTGAAGCTATAAGGAAAATAATGAGAAAGTGAGAGATAAAAATGGTATATGTATTTTTGGCAGATGGATTTGAAGAGGTTGAGGCAATTGAACCTATTGATATTATGCGCCGTGCAGGAATAGAGGTTACGACTGTAAGCCTTGGTGATGCACCGGTTGTGGGAGCTCATAATATTACTGTCAAGGCGGATATTGTAATTGATGAGGTAAATAAAGATGATATTGAGGCTGTTGTTCTTCCGGGCGGAATGGGACATGAAAAGCTTGATGCATCCGCTTCCGTTCATTCGCTTATAAATTATGCCGTTGCGGGAAATAAGCTTATTTGTGCAATTTGTGCGGCACCTTCAATACTCGGAAAGAAGCAGCTTTTGTTTGATAAAAAAGCAACTTGTTTTCCGGGATATGAAAAGTATCTTTACGGTGCCGAAGTGGTAGAAGATAAAGTTGTAAAGGACGGAAACTTCATAACCGCAAAGGGTGCCGGTGCAGCCGCTGATTTTGGTTTTGAAATAACAGCCGCTTTGCGTGACAGAGAAACGGCCGATAAAATAAAGGCAATTATGCAATATTGATTTATAAGAATAAAAAAGCAGTTCATTTTTATAATGACGCTTTTTTATTTTAAGGAGAATTTTTAAAATGATAAGTAAAAATGAACTTCGTGAGCAAATGAAGAAAAAAAGACGAATGCTTACGAAGGAAGAAATAATTGAAAAAAGCGAGGCTATTACCGATAGATTGTTTTGCATGGCAGATATAAATTCGGCAGAGACGATAATGGTGTACCTGTCGGCATTCAAAGAACCGAATACATTGGGTATAATAAAAAAGCTTGAGGCTATGGGAAAAAATATTGTTGTTCCTGTAAGTGATACGGATACCTGTACCATAACACCGTCATATATTGACGGAACAGATGAATTGGCAAAGGGTGCATACGGAATCTTGGAGCCGACGGAGATAAAGAAAGCAAAGGTTGAAGATATAGATATAGTACTTGTTCCGGGACTTGCGTTTGATGAAAAATGTCATAGATGCGGATTCGGAAAAGGATATTATGACAGGCTGCTTTATAAAAGCCGTGCAAAAAAGGTAGCACTTTGCTATGATTTTCAAGTAATATCGGAAATAGAAACGGACAAATATGATATACCTATGGATTGTATAATTACGGAAAGGAGAACTATAGATGCTTTTTGATACTCATGCACACTATAATGACGAGCAGTTTAATGAAGACAGGAATGAATTGTTAAATTCAATGCCGGAAAATAATGTAGGGCTGATAATGAATCCGGCTACAAAGTGTGATGAATTTAAAGAAATCACCGAAATGTGTGAAAAATTTGACTTCATATACGGAGCAGTGGGAGTACATCCGGAAGAGGTTGATACTTTTAATTCAAAAACAATTGAAGAAATTAAGGCTGCGGCACAGCACCCGAAAATTAAGGCAATAGGAGAGATAGGACTTGACTATTATTGGGTCAAGGACAATAAGGAAATTCAAAGAGAGGTACTGGGACAGCAGATAGACCTTGCAAGAGAACTTAATCTGCCGGTAATAATACATGACAGAGAGGCTCATGCTGATACGCTGGAGGTTCTGAAAGAGCATAAAGTATGGGAATGCGGAGGTGTGTTCCATTGTTACAGCGGCAGTGCAGAGATGGTTCCGCAGATTTTGGACTGGGGAATGTATATAGGTTTCGGAGGTGCGTTGACCTTTAAAAAGGCACAGCGTCCGGCAGCGGCTGCTGCCGCGGTACCGCTTGACAGACTTGTTATAGAAACCGATAGTCCGTATATGGCACCTGTTCCGATGAGAGGAAAGAGGAACAGCTCGTTGTACGTTCATTATGTGGCGGAAAAGCTTGCAGAAATAAAAGGAATATCCAAAGAAGAAGTTGAAAAAATAACTTTTGAAAACGGAAAAAGATTGTACAATATATAGGGTGAATGTGATGGTAAATGAATGGTTATATTCGGAAATAAATATATTTTGCATTATACTTAATTTGATTATAGGGTATAAAGAAGTAACGGGAAAAAACAAAAGACCTGAATGGCGAATGTTTACATGGACAGTGAATTTGTCTGCTGTTTCAATAATCTTTGATCTTCTATGGGGATTAATAAGTGCAGGATATATTAAGAGCAATTCGTTAGTAATAGGATGGGGATTAAATATTGCATATTTTGCAAGCTTTGGACTTGCGGGATATACATGGATGTTGTTTTCGGAGTCTATTCAGGGAATTGATATATTGGGAAGCCGTAAAAGAACGATATTAACTTTTATACCTATATTAGTGCTTTTGGCTTTGATGTTTATTTCAATAAAAACTCATTGGATGTTCTATGTCACAAAGGATAATGTATATCATAGAGGAAATCTTTATATACTGCTTATGATATTTTCATATGGGTATCCGGTGGTTGCGGCAATAAAAGCATTTATAATGTCGATGAAAAAAAGTAATTATAAGAATAGGGAAGAATGCCGCTCGATAGCGTTGTTCGTTGTACCGCCTATTGTATGCGGTGCATTGCAAATATTTTTTCCGGGAGTTCCTATGCTTTGTGTCGGTATCACAATAGCTTTGTTTTTGGCGTATATAGAATCGCAGGAGCTTTTAATTTCAATAGATCCTCTGACAAATATCAACAATAGGAGTCAGCTTATTTCAAGACTTTCATCAAAGATGAAGTCACATACAAGGGGGAAAAAGCTTTATCTTGTGATTATGGATGTAGACTATTTTAAAAAGATAAACGATACATATGGTCATAGTGAAGGTGACAGAGCATTGATAACGATTGCCTCGGCATTAAAATCAGTGTGCGACACTACGAAAGGATTTTGCAGCCGATATGGCGGAGATGAGTTTATGGTTATACAGGAAGCAAAAAGTGAAGAGGAGATAAAACAGATTTGCAACAGTATAAAAATTCGTATAGATGAAATCAGACGTAAGAGTAAATTAAAATGTGATGTAAAAGTAAGTATAGGGTATGCGGAATATACAGAAAAAACACCTCATATACCGGACTTAATAGAAGCTGCAGATGCGGAATTGTATAAGATAAAAAAATCAAGAAAATGAAATATGGGGCTGCACCCTTCGTTTCGTCCGTTCTGCACTATTTTTCTACAACCTCAAGAGGCTGTCACAAAACTCTTTGAGTTTTGCAACAGCCTCATATTTATTATTTATTTGTAGTTTCCGCCGGAACGGCAGCTGTCGGTTCTTCCGATGGAACAACGGTTTCATAAGCTGAGTCTGACTCAGTCTTGTTTATAACTGTTATTTTGTTATCCTTTGACACATATAAATTGTAGTCAATTGCCTTTACAACTGAATTGCTGCCCTCAAATGTACGCATATAGGCAATCTCCAATGAAGTGTTTCCTTCTTTTTTGCCCGTACCTGT
>USPO01000020.1 GCA_900556575.1 uncultured Eubacteriales bacterium | reverse complement strand
GGTATGCAATACCCAATGCTCTGTCATATAATCCGTAGCCCGGACGTGCCTGCTCGTCCCAAATCATTCTGCCGTGGTCCGGTCTGATGTAACCGTCAAAGCCTACATCATGATAAGCTTTCATGATTTCATATAAATCGAGTGAACCATCTGATGATAGATGTGAGCTTTCGTGGAACATCTTTTCGCCGAAGAATTTAATATTTCTTACATGAGCGAAATGTATTCTGCCCATCTTACCGAAATAACGTACAAGCTCAGGTATGTTGTTTTCCGGATTTGCACCCAATGAACCGCTGCATAAAGTCAAACCGTTGTAAGGGCTGTCTACAAGATGAACAAGTCTGTCAAGGTTTTCTTTGTTAGTAACTATTCTCGGAAGTCCGTATATATCCCACGGTGGATCGTCCGGATGTATAGCCATTTTAACATCGCATTCCTCACAGACAGGAATAATCTGCTCAAGGAAATATTTAAGGTTATTGAAAAGCTGTTCATGATCCATTTCACGATACTGTGCGAAAAGCTTTTCGAGTTCCGCCAGTCTTTCAGGCTCCCAGCCCGGCAGAGTAAATCCGTTGGAGCTGTTCGCCGTATTTTTTACAAGTTCGAGCGGGTCAACATTGACAACCTTTTCATCAATATAGCAAAGAGCATTTGAACCGTCCGGAAGAGGATAAGCGAGGTCACTTCTGAGCCAGTCGAATACCGGCATGAAGTTATAGCATATGACTTTTACTCCAAATTCGCTTAAATTTCTTATAGTCTGCTTGTAGTTTTCTATGTAGCGTTCTCTTGAAGGCAGACCGAGCTTAATATCCTCGTGAACATTAACGCTTTCGATTACCTCAAGTTCAAGTCCGGAGGCGGTTACGGTATCGTAAAGTTTCTTAATATCTTCCTTTTCCCAAACTTCACCGACCGGAATATCAAATAAAGCACCGACAACACCGGAAACACCCGGAATTTGACGGATTTGCTTTAAAGTGATGGAATCATCATTTTCGCCATACCAGCGAAATGTCATTTTCATTAGGTTTTGCCCCTTTCAATTTAATTTTGTTAAGATTATGTTATCACAATTTAATCAATTTTTCAATGAGAATATTGGCATAAACATTGATTATATTGATAATAGGGATATGTGAGTAATAATTAAATTATACACTTAAAAGTGGAGGTTTAATGAAAAATTATCGGTGATTAATTCCTTAATTATACGAGTACAAAAAATAAATGTAACGGTAATTAATTTCCTTTACAAAAAGAGAGTTAAAAATATACAAAAAATTAACTTTTTAACTATGGACAAAAGGCATTAAATCTGATATAATAGTATCATCTGATATTATTGGGTTAAGTCTATTCAGAAAGGAATGAAATTTGTGAAAGGTAAAAAGCTGAAGTCCGGACTCTTTGCGGTTATTATGATAGCAATTCTTGCTTCCGGCGGTGCTATGGCTCACGCTGAGAAGAGTAATACAGCAAATTCAAATGCTGTTGTGTCTGCACAGGGAACGGAAAACGGTGAGACAGCTGAAAATGTTTCTAAGGCAGATGCCCTTGCAAAAGCTGTTGAGGTTTATGAAAATCTTAGCAATACAGAGGTAGAAATACCGGCAGAAATGAAAAGAGTAGGTATAGAAAAGGGGATAGATGAAACATATTTAAAGGCTGTTGTACTCGGTTATACAAATATCGAGGACTACGCTGAAATAATGGCTGCCGACTCAATACAAAAGCAGGATTTCTTAAATATACTTTATAAAACAGTGATAAATTATGACAGCAGCTATACCATTGACGGTGATGAGGCTGATATAATATTAAACGATTGCTACGATAATGCATATATAGATGAAGAAAACAGACTTTCCTATGCTTTTATGATTAAGCAGGGAATTGTATCCGGAAAAAAGAGTTCAAATCCGGATAAGGAAGTGACAGCGGAAGGCTGCGAAGTTATCGCAGATGAGATAGCAGACTTTTTCTCAAAGTCAATAAGTTTTGATTTTAATGATAATCATATCACAATCGGTGCCAATGTTTCGACCTTAATAGATGAATTGGGAAAACCAAACAGAATTGACGAGAGTCTTTATGATTTTGACTGGTATGTGTATAATTCAGACCCTTCAAAGTTTATAATGGTAGGTGTTAAGGCTGATAGGATTTGTGCTGTATATTCAAACAGTGAAGATTTTGGAACAGGAAGTATTTCAATAGGCGATGCTTATGTAAGAGCAATGGACTATAAAGAGGATAAATCGTTCCATTTTTATACCGACAGCAAAGGAAAGATTGATGCTATTCTCTATAACGGTACCGACAAAGATGCCGAATGTAATGAAAATGCTGTGAAAGCGGGTGCTGAGCAGATTGCCGATATGATTAACAGCTACCGTTCAAGAAATGGTTTGAAGGAATATGTTACGGACACGGCTATGAATGATGCGGCAGAAGAAGAGGCATCAAAATACGCTATGGAAGGTACTGCTGATGAAAATACAGTATATGCATCGGGCTTTGACCCATTCTGTGTTTACAACAGCCTTGTTAATGAACAAAACTCTGTTCTTACTGATCATGAAAAGTCATCAAAATCGGCCGGAGTCGGTTTATACATGGATGCCGATTATAACTTTACATTTGCACTCACACAGGGCAAGACGGTAAGAACACCGTCAGTGGAAGAAAAAACTACGGTTGAACCGGTTAAGACAGTACCTGTAATAAATCAGGTAAGCGAAGTTACAACTCCTGTTATAACAACGCCGTCGGAGGAAATAACCTACAATGACGGTGACGATGTTGTAATTAATCTTGCAATGCAGGCTGCGACAGAATACCATGTAGAGATATTTGACGTTGAGAATGATGAATATGCGGTTAATGAATATATAAAGACAGATAAAACAGAGATTAAACTTCCGGCTGAACTTTTTGAACATGGTGCAGATTACAGAATGGTGGTAAGCTCAATTACTCCTGATGGTATGTCATTAGCATCGGAGGATGTATTGTTCAGCTATGGAAGTGCCGATGAAAACGGATTGGTAATAAAAACTCCGTGTGACGGCGGCAGCACTGATGATGACTATTTGGCTGTAAGCTGGGAGTCGGAAAAGTATCATGACTTTATGATTGACCTCTATGACTCCGAAGGAAAACTTATGACAAGCGAAATCGTAAATGACACGAATGAAGCGGTTATAAGAGGAGTAGATCCGGGAGATTACTATATATATGTAACAGCTTTAAGACGTGATACGAATATCGAAAAAGCACAGGCATCTGTAAAGGTAACTGTAAATATGCCGGAACCGATAATTACAGAAACTATATTAGAGCCTGATGATACATACTATTTTGTATATGATGACCCTGAAATGGGTGTATTGTATTTCTATGATGAGGAAATAGTAGATGTAGATAAGAAAAATTCAAATGGTAAAACAGAAACTGTTAAGAGAAAGAAAATAATTCAAAAGCAGGTTAAGGCTACTAAGGCATACAAGGAGCTTGCAAAGGACAGACGACAGGTAGAAAGTGTAACAGGAAATCCGACGCTCAATTTCTTAACATCTGTTCCGGCATCGGAAATGGGACAGAAGATTGTCAACGAAGCATCCAAGTATCTTGGAGTTCCGTATTTATGGGGCGGTACAACACCGTCAGGCTTTGACTGTTCAGGACTTGTTCAGTATGTACTTAAGGATTTGGGAATTAATATCAGCCGAGTTACACAGACACAATGCAAGGAAGGTGTACCGGTAGCAAAGGGTGATTTACAGCCGGGTGACCTTGTGTTCTTTGAATCGAACGGAGATGTACACCACGTTGGTATATATGTTGGAAACGGACAGATGCTGCATGCTCCGCACACCGGAGATGTAGTAAGGATTTCAGACATGACAACACCATATTATACATCGACGTATTACTGTGCAAGACGAGTATACTAATTCGGTGGATTTTGCTTTTTGGTCAGACCGTCCCAAGGGACTACGAACGAGAGCCACCCTCGGCGTACACAAAGTACGCCGTCGGGAGAGAAAAGCAAAGCTTTTCTGTCTCTCGTCCGTTCTGCCCTAAAAATCAAGAATCCGTCGGGGAAGAGTTTTCTTGAAGGGACTGTTTTAAGGGACTACGAATGTGAGTCACCCTCGGTGTACACAAAGTACGCCGTCGGGAGGGAAAAGCAAAGCTTTTCTGTCTACCGTCCGTTCTGCCCTAAAAATTAAGCATTTGCTTGCGGATGTTGCTTTTTGGTCAGACCGTCCTAAAGGACTACGAACGAGAGCCACCCTCGGCGTACACAAAGTACGCCGTCGGGATAGAAAAGCAGAGCTTTTCTGTCTCTCGTCCGTTCTGCCCTAAAAATCAAGAATCCGCCGGGAAAGAGTTTTTTTGAAGGGACTGTTTGAAGGGACTACGAACGTGAGTCACCCTCGGAGTACACAAAGTACGCCGTCGGGGGAGAAAAGCAAAGCTTTTCTGTTGCTCGTCCGTTCTGTCCTAAAAATCAAGTATTTGCTTTGCACCATCGGAGAGAAACAAAATAAACAATTAAGAAATCAATATAATTCACTTAAAACAGGAGGCTTAATAACAGTTGACACAAACTTATAAGAAGTTATAAAAGTCAACACTTATTTATAACCTCTTATGGTACTGTGAGGTGAAAAGTATGATAAAGACAATCCGAATCATGTTAATCCCGAATAATAAACAAAAGACAAAATTATTTCAGTATGCCAATACTGCCAGATTTGCTTATAACTGGGCATTGGGCAGAGAAAAAGAAAATTACGAAAATGGCGGTAAGTTCATTTCTGATAGGGAATTGCGAAAAGAATTTACACAATTAAAGAAAACGGATGAATATTCATGGCTGAATAATATCTCAAACAATGTGACCAAACAGGCAATAAAAGATGCTTGCAATGCATATAAGAGATTTTTCAAAGGGTATTCAAGATTCCCAAAATTTAAAAGCCGCAAATTTTCTACTCCATCTTTTTACCAAGATGATGTGAAAATTAAATTTACAAATACTCATGTAAAAATTGAAGGATTTGCTTTGTCAAGAAAAAAGAACAAACAAAAATTAAACTGGATTAGACTCGCAGAACATAATAGAATACCAATTGATTGTAAGTATACCAATCCTCGCATTAAACATGACAGATTAAACTGGTATCTTACAATAGGTGTTGAGTGTAAAGATTCTATTGCTTCTCCGTTGAATGAGGGTATTGGAATTGATTTAGGGATTAAAGATTTTGCGATATGTTCTGATAGAAGTGTTTATAAGAACGTTAACAAAACACAAAAGGTAAAGAAGTTAGAAAAACAAAAACGCAGATTACAGCGTAGTGTATCTCGTTCATACGAGAAAAATAAGAAAGGAGTAAGTTACTGTAAAACTAATAATGTAATCAAAAAGGAAAAACTTTTATTAAAGCTAAATCATAGACTAACGAATATTCGTCATGGTTATTTACATCAAATAACCTCTGAAATTGTAAAACGAGAACCAAGTTTTATAGTATTAGAGGATTTAAATGTAAAAGGTATGATGAAAAATAAGCATTTATCCAAAGCAATACAGCAACAAGGATTTTATGAATTTAGGCGACAGCTTGAATATAAATCAGCGTGGAATAATATCTGTGTAATTATTGCAGACAGACTTTTTCCAAGCTCTAAATTATGTAGTTGCTGTGGAAATATCAAAAAAGATTTAAAGTTATCAGACCGTATTTACAAATGTAAATGTGGAAATGTCATTGATAGAGATTATCAAGCAGCTTTAAATCTTAAGCGATATGGAGATAATGTTGTAAAACAATCTGTAATGTAACACATTCAAGTTACTACAGATATGTACTGATACGTTAGTCAGGAATTTACGCCTATGGAGAGTACAAGAACTTGTTAGTAGTACTTGTTTTGGCAATACGAAAGCATACTCGTTGAAGTAGGAATGGAACATAAAAGTTTATAACTTTTTATAAGTTTTCAGTAACGGATAAAACTATGGCATACAGTGTAAAAGCAATGACAAAACCCTCTTACAGGAGGAAAAGCTTTATAACAATAGCGATACTATCAGTAGTTGCACTTGCTGCGGTTATACTTGCTGTATATAACCTTGTATCAAATAAGCCGCTGTTTGTCATAAGCTATCTTATTGCCGCATTGCTTTGTGTAACATATGTTGCGATTAGGGCAAACACCGTATATACAACATATGTGGCGGCAGATAAGAGAAGTATATATATGAGGAGATGGGATAACGGCTTTATGCCTTATGCCACTAAGTTTCCTGTTGCTATTCTGCGTGAGTTTATTCCGGCAAAAACAGAGCTTTTGGAAATCAGAATAGATGAAATAAGTGATGTATATATTGGTACAAAGAATTATTTGAAAAGAACGGTCAAAACAGCCGATGAATTTATGGATGAACTTGAGCCGTTTGAAAAATCCAAGGATTTTACGGTGAAAAGGATTGTTCAGACCATGGATATATTCTATATTGAAACCTTTGACGGAGATTATGCATATATGCCGATAACGATGTTTTCAAAGAAAGCAATTCTAAGGCTGTTAAAGCATATCAATTTGAGAAATCAGCAGACGGAGTTTCATATATATTCAAGAGCATTTAAAGGCTTTATGCCCGTATCGGTCAAGACTGCCTCGGATGAGGCGAAGGAAGCCGAAATTAAAGAAAAAATAAGGCAGCTCGATAACAGATAATTAAAATACCGACAGGTGCTTAACTGCAGTCCCTGTCGGTATTTTTTATATATTCTTTAACTTCACTGAAAAAGAATTCAGCTGCTTTTCCCCTTGCGGCAAAGCGTTTCCATGCCATCACATAATGGGTTTCCAAAACAGGGTATAGCTGTTTAAAGCATACATCTGTATCATACGGCATGGGCATTAAATCGTCTGTTGTCAAAAAACAGCCGAGTCCGCTTTTAACAAAGTTTATCGGACTTCTGTTTACAACGTTGTATGCGGCACTTATGTTTAAATTTTCAATATCTGTTTCCGCCCATTGCGCTATCAGTCTTTGCAGTCCGGGACGGCTGTGCAGTATAAGAGGAACCTTGATAAAATCATCTCTTTCAATATACGGCTTTTCGGAAAGCGGGTGATTTCTCGGAATGATCAGCCCCCAGTGAGACAAGTCGGGAAGGTCGATATAATCATATTTCATTATATCGATTGGCTTTAGCAAAATTGCAAAATCAATGCTGCCGTTATCTAAACGCTCTGTAATCTCCGTTGCGGAACCTATGAAAAAATCATAATGCACATCGGGATATTTTTCACGAAGTCTTGCGGCAGGTGTGAGTATAGACATAATGGGATTTCCGCCGATTGATACTTCGCCGCCGATATTATTTGAATTATTACTTAATTCTTTTTGTGTTTTATCAAACATTGCTATTATTTCTTCAGCTCGCTTGCTGAGTAAAATTCCATCGTCTGTAAGCGATATATTTCTTTTTCCTCTTATAATTAAGGTTTTGCCCAATTCATCTTCCAGAGATTTTATCTGTCTTGAAAGTGACGGCTGGCTTATGTGCAGAACCCTTGCTGCTTTTGTTATGTTTTGCTCTCTTGCAATAGTAAGAAAATAACGAAGTATACGAATATCCATTAAAACAGTACCTCCATGTAATTTATATATATTATAACATGGTTTACCATGCCTGTCAACTATGATAAAGCATTCAATATAGGTATTTGATATTATAAGTATATTGTGTTATACTATAATAAGAAAAAGTAACTGATTTAAGGCGGAACGGAGGAATAAACTTGAAACGAAAAGAAATAGATATGATTAACGACTCTATTTGGAATAAGCTGATAATGTTTGCAATGCCTATTGCGGCGACAGCTGTTTTAGAACAGCTTTTTAATGCGTCCGATGTAGCTGTGGTAGGAAACTTTGCTGCCGGAGATAAGACGGCGGCGGTTGAGGCAGTTGGGGCGAATGCTCCGATAGTAGGGCTGATACTCAATTTATTTATAGGAATTGCATTGGGTACAAATGTTGTGATTGCGAATGCAATAGGACGTGAGGATTTTCAAACGGTAAAAAAGGCGGTGCATACATCGCTGATTATGGCACTTACGGGAGGTATAGCGGTAATGCTCATAGGCGAACCGCTTGCAGTGAATGTTCTTCGGCTGCTTAAAATCCCTGATGATATGATGAATTTGACGTTATTGTATCTTAGAATTTATCTGCTCGGTATGCCGGTTATATTTTTGTATAACTTTGAGGCGGCAATATTCAGGAGTGCCGGAGATACAAAAACACCATTAGCTGCACTTGCCGTTTCCGGAGTGATAAATGTAATATTGAATTTATTTTTTGTAATTGTACTTCATATGTCAGTGAACGGTGTCGCAATAGCTACGGTAATATCGAATACAATAAGCTCCATAATACTGCTTATAAAGCTTTTGAAAACAGATAAATGTATACATTTGGATTTAAAGAAATTTTCAATAGATACGAACATAATGAAAAATATATTGAAGATAGGTCTTCCGGCAGGGATACAGAGTGCTGTTTTCGCATTAGCCAATATAGTAATTCAAGCGGCAATCAACAGTCTTGGAACAGTTGTAATAGCAGCATCGAGTGCGGCATATAATATTGAAATATTTGCTTATTATGTTATAAATTCATTCGGGCAGGCCTGCACGACCTTTGTCGGTCAAAACTACGGGGCGGGAAAGCTAACGAGATGCAAAAGAATTTTAGCATTGTCGCTGATAGAGGATTTTGCAGTCGCCGGAATAACAATAGCGGTTATTCTGCTGTTTGGAAAAAATCTCCTTGCAATATTCAATAATGATGCGGAGGTAATAAGTACGGGATATGTAAGACTCGTTATGGTATTTACGGCATACATATTTACAATGCTTTATGAAGTAATGTCAGGATATATGAGAGGTTTTGGAATATCACTTTTACCTGCAATACTTACAACAATAGGAGTCTGCGGTGTAAGAATTGCGTGGATAGAATTTGTATTTCCGTTAAACAGAACATTTCAGACGATTATGGCGGTATATCCGCTGAGCCTTTCGGTAACGGCGCTGCTTATTTTTGTGGCATTGCTGATAAGCCGTCCGTCACATAGATTATCAAAATAAAAAAACAGCTGTAATAAAACTCATGTGAGCCGTATTACAGCTGTTTTTTACAACAGCGGAGCAATAAGCCTTATTACTCTGCCTATAAATTTTTCAAAGATATTAAAACGCTTGTAATCATAAATTGTGATTTCACTGCATTTCTGTAATGTATTTTCAACATCATCGACTATATCTTTTATTTCGGGAACACCGCACATAAATACTCCGCATTCATGGTGAAGAAAAAGACTGCGGTAATCAAAATTTACTGTTCCGACAACGGCGTTTATTCCGTCACATTCAAGCATTTTCGAATGTACAAAGCCGGGAGAATATTCGTATATTTTAACTCCGCTTTTTAGCAACTGCGGATAATAGGTCCTTGCGAGCCAGAAAGCGTATTTTTTATCCGGTATATGCGGCATTATTATCGTTACGTCAACACCGCGCTGAACCGCATACCTTAAGGCATTATACAGTTCGTCATCGAGTACAAGATATGGAGTTGTGATATTTATATGATGCCTTGCGTGATTAATCATATCTATATATACTCTCATTCCGACATTAACCTCGTCAAGCGGCGAGTCAGAGAACGGTATAACAATTCCTTCACATTCTTCGGGAGCTGACATTTGCATATATTGCCGGCATTGCTCCGGCTGGTCATATTTTCCCATTCCGTTCCACATTTGAAGGAACATACCTGTAAAGCCTGAGGCGGCACTGCCGGTTATTCTGACACCGGTATCTTTCCAGTGACCAAATCTTTCGATATAGTTTGCATATTCATCGGCAAGGTTTATTCCGCCGGTAAATGCAATATTACCGTCAATAACCATAATTTTTCTATGGTCACGGTTGTTTTGGTAGGTGGAAAGCAGGGGCTGAACAGGAAGAAAGGTTCTGCACTTTATCTTAAGCGAATTTAATTCTTCCTCATAGTAACGGGGGAGAGTAGTAAGGCATCCCATGCCATCATATATTATCCGAACCTCAACACCTTGCTTTACCTTTTCTTTCAATATAGAAAGAATTTCGGGCCATACACGTCCCTCTCGGTTTATAATGAAAAATTCAAGAAAAATAAATTTTTCGGCACTCTTGAGTGCATCAAGCATATCCTTGAACATATAGTCGCCAAGTGAATAATATTTTACTGCTGAATGTGTAAACACAGGTGAAGAACCGTAATCGGAAAGAAATTTTGCCGTACCGCTTAAGGAGGAGCCGTTTTCTTTAAGCTCATTTAACAGCTTATTGTCGGACGGAGCCTCTTTCCGCACATATTCTATTGCCTCACCGAGTGAGTGTCTTATTGCCCTTGAGCTTATGTCAACATACAGCAGCATACCGAATATGGGGACTAATGCGATAAGCAAAAGCCATGTAATTTTAAATGTAGGATTTTCTGTTCGGTTTACCTCATATATAACCAATACCGCCGTCAGGATTATGTATGCGCCGTGGAGGTAAAGCATATAATCTCTTAGCCAATATGTGCCGGCAGCAAGGATTGCAATTTGTATCAAAAGCATTAAAATTGCAAAAAGCTTGTTTGAATAAACCAAACGAATCAGACGCTGAAGCATTAATAATCACCTTTCATATTACGAATATGTTTAAATGTTGTTTCCTCGCCCTCTTTTTGAAGCATTAGCAGCCAGCCTTCAAGAAGTGCGGCTGTTTCGGGGTGCATTGATGTTTTTGCACAGCCCTTTCTGAAGTAATCTATGGGGTTATCGTTCGTATAATTCTTTCCGTTATAGATTTTTCCTGCGGCAACTCTGTCACAGAACATTTCCTTTACAAATACAAGCGGCATTTTTACCGGTTCTTGCTTTTTTGTTGCGTTGGAATAATCTGTCCAATACTCAAAGTGATGTCTGTTTCTGCCCTTATGGTGCAGCCAGGCATCAGAATAGCCTTTGTCAAGCCTTTCGGCAACGGTCGGACTTTTTGTACCGAGATAGTATTTTGCACCGTTTATAAATTCTACGGGACTGTATTTTGACAGGTCATGCATAAGTCCGCGCCAAAGTATTCCGGCTTTAAAGCAATGGCGGATAACCATGTGCCTATGCTTTGTTATTGTCACAAAATGACGTATATAATGCATCATCATGTTCACCTCAATTATTATTATCAGGGAAATATTTTTACCCTATTTGATTATTTTATCACAATATGCAAATAAAAGCAATATGAGAATTAGACAAAAATAAAAAGAATCAATTTTTGTATTTGCTTGTAGCTTTTTGCTGTTACCGATGCAAAGCATTTATGCCTTGCATCGGTAACAAAAACAAAATAATTAAAAAGTGTATAATTATCCTATAACTGCTGTCCTTGTTTCCTCATTCCATGATACTGTATAACCCAATTCTTCAGACAAGAAACGCAGAGGGACCATTGTTTTGCCGTTTACCAGCTGTGCCGGAACTTCCATTGCGGCAGTCTGATTGTTGACTGTTGCTTCTGTTATATTTGTCTCTTCTTTGATTTTATTTACTGTTATTTGGTATGTAGCAGTTTTATCAGTATCTTTTTCTTTGACTATTACAGTAATTATATTTTCACCATCTTTTAAATCTTCATTTCCTGTAACTTCTATTTCTGCATTTTCTTCTGTTGCTATTGTTGTTAATTCTAAACTTGATTTGTTTTCTTTTAGTTCAGCACTATATTTATATACATCTGTTTTAAATTCTGGTGTTAATTCTAGTCCATCTATTTTTAATTCTTTTAATCCAAATGTTTCTTCTTCCTCTGTGGATGTTTCTTCTTGTTGTTCTTCTGTATTTTCTTCCTTATTATCTGTTGTTTCTGCTGATTTTCTTTCAATGTTAATTGTATATGTTTTTGTAGTTGTTCCATCTTCTGCTGTTACTACTACGTTTACTGTATTTGTTCCTTCTTTTAATTGTTTTACACCTGTTCCTGTTATTTTTTGTCCACTTTGACCTTTGCTTGCATATATTTCTACTGATTCTGCTTCATTTGGTACTGTTACTGAATATGAAGTTTTTGCTGCTCTAAATCCAGTAAAATCATATTGTCCTTTTATTCCTAGGTTTGCTAATGTTGCAACATTAGATTTTGTTTGTTGTTGTGTTGTCGAACTAGCATTGGAATTAGAGCCTGAATTTGAATTATTGCTTTGGTTTGAATTATTTGTACTTGCTTTAGAAACATTTATACTTTTTTGGGCCGCAACATTTACATATTGTCCATTCAATACAGCTGAAGAATCTGAAGTTATTTCTATATTTATTTTTCCTTCTCTATCACATTTAAATTTAGCTGAATTAGAATAATTACTAGCATTACCAGCTAAATCGCCTCCTACAACCTTAATTTTTCCTGATACCACTCCACTAATATTTGCTGTAACTGAAGAGGTATGAACATTTGGCACACTTATCGTTATTGTTACTTCATCTCCAACCTTTGGTTCGCTTGGAGATACTGTTATATTAGTTGCTTTAACATTATTGCATATCAATAATAATACTACAAAAAATATTGCACTTATAAAAATTCTTATTTTTTTCACTTTTTTCACCTACTCTTTTAATATTATTTGAATCAATAAATACATGTCCATTGAATCAATTTTTCCATCACTATTTAAATCAATTGTTTTCTTTTGACTTTCATCTAAAGTTATATTGCCTAAAATATATTGTATAACATTATACATATCCATTGAATCAATTTTTCCATCTTTATTTACATCACCTTTTAGAATTTGATTGTTTTCATTGCTATTATTGTTATTACTATTATTTCCGCTGTCTTCACTTATAGGAACTAAATACAATTTATACTCACTTTCGTTCTCATAAGTTTCTCTAGCTACATATCCTGTTGTTCCATCAGCTTTCTTTATTTTGTCCCAATAAGTTCCATTTACTTTTGTTGTTGCTTTTTCCAATCTAGTTACAATTTCATCTTTATATAGCCATCCAACTGTATTATTGCCATTCACAGCATTTCTTAATCTTATTGTACTATTAACATTTACTCTTACTAAATCTGTTGTTACATTACTTGTTCCATTTGTAGATGGTCTTGCACAATCTGCTTTTGGCATATTCTCATATACTGGTATTATGAATGTATGTGCTGATGACATTGAATTTGTATTTTTATATGTATTTTTTAATGTTAATCCTTCATTTTCTGCTGCCATTAGGTTTTGCATATATTGATTTGAATATAGTCCATTTGTTGCTTCTACATCAAATTTTTGTAAATAAAGGTTATTTTGTCCTTTATGTATGTATTG
>USPO01000019.1 GCA_900556575.1 uncultured Eubacteriales bacterium | reverse complement strand
GGAGCTTCTGTTGCCGGCGTTTCTTCTGCCGGTTCCTCTGTCGCCGGTACTTCTGTCGCCGGTGTTTCTTCTGCCGGCGCAGCTGTTGCCTCTGTAGCTGTTGTTCCGGCTTCTGCTGCTGTTGTTGTCGGTTCATCTGCTAACACCGCAACACCGGATGATGCTACCATAGCAAGTGCGAGTAAGCCGCTAATCAGCTTTTTATTCTTCTTACTCATTTTTATCCCTCCATAAAAGTTTATATAATAAAAATTGCTTTGGCAATTTCAATTAACTACATTTTACCCTTCTGCCTCTTCGGCAGCCTTTTTATTAGCTTTAGCTCTTTCTCTATATTCCATCGGTGAAATACCTGTATATTTCTTAAATACCTGACTAAAATACTGTGAATTTGAGCCATATCCTACTTTTTCGGCAATCTCGTATACTTTATCTATATTGCCCATATCAAAAAGCTGCTTTGCATATTCCATTCGTTTTTCCATAACATAATACGAAAAGTTTGTCCCGGTCTCCTTCTTAAAGGTTTTTCCCAAGTAATCAACATTCGTATAAATAATATTCCCCGCAATCCATCTTAAAGATAGACTTTCATTGCTAATATTATTATTTATGATATGTAAGGTTTCCTTTATCAAAGCACTGTAACCACCGCTTATTTCCGGTAAATTTTCAGATGCAACAGCTGATGCTTCCTCTGATATTGTTTTTTTCATAAAATCCAAATCCGATGAAACAGCCATTTCCGCTATCATTTTCAAGCGCTCTGTATTAATTTTCTCCTTGCATCTTGAAATCACTTCAATATATAATGTTACATACATGAAATGCAGCTCTTCATATGTTAAATCATTCAAACTCGGCAAGTTAAAAAAAGCGTTCAGCTCCTCAAAGACTCTTGCCGGATTTCCCTTTTCTATTAAATTGTATATTTCGGCAAGTTCAGATGTATCGGAAATAAATTTCCTAACCCTGTTCTTTACAGCCTCACTAGGTGCTGCAGGCATATTTTATATCTTCCCTTTCGCATAAATTCATAATGCATAATAAAATGATAAAAAAACCGTATTTTATCTGCATTATATTTATATTATAACTGTTTTTCTATATAATTTCAAGTAAAAATTTATGGAAATTCGTATTTTTTTTCACAAATCTTTAATATATTACGATATATGCTGTATCTAACACCTTTTTTATCTTGTTTCTTATATATTTTTTGACATTTACAAACAAAAATTGCCGATTTTACGGCAACTCTTGTTTGTATTAATAGCAAATTATTTTACTGAATACGGATTTTTTGCATCTGTTGACTTGGCAATAGTTACATTTGTAAGGTCATAATCGTATGTATTTCCTCTTACATAGCCGAAGCACCATGTTCTTACTTCTGTACACTGACTCTGCTGATATGCAGCCTCATCAAGTTCACCTATTATTTTACCCGACATATCCGCTACCGAAATGCTTGTTTCCTGAAGCTTATTATTAATCATAATCTTAACGGTATACCACGTATCAGGCTTTATTGAAGCAACCGTCTTTCCGCCGGCACCGTCATATGCTGTAATTGAATCTGTTGTAAATCCTATAGTATTTGCAAGATAGTTTGTTGATGATGTTGCATCTGTAAATGAACCGTACATAAGCTGTACCGTACCCTGATGCATTCTTATATCAAACTGGCAGTAACCGTATGACTGCTCAAAATTCTGTGTTGTATCTCTCTGATACATGTACATAGAACCGGCACCGTCACCTGAACCAGACTTATCTGAGTTTGAATACATATTGCAATAATTCACATTTCTTGTATCATCATGCATATATGTCTGATAATGTACACTTGCCGAACCCTTACAAAGCCACGGTGAACCGTCCATAATAATTCCCAAGCCATAATATCCATCACCTACAGCACCGCCTACGGCACAATCCTTAAAATCCGAATTAGTGATATATGTAGCACTTGCCTCCGCATTTGCCAAAATCGGCATAGCAGCTGACTGGATTGCAATTGCTCCTACAGCCAATAATGAAATAAGTTTCTTTTTGTTCATGGTTTCTCTCCCTTTCCAATATAGAACATTTATATTTCAAACAATGCATAGCTATCCCTATGCATATAAATTTTCATACTATAATTTTACCCTTTTTTTAGTAAAATTGCTATATAAAAATCAGATAAATTCGTTTAAAAAAAAGATTATATTCATAAAATCCAAGAAAAACAAAGGAATTTATGACATCTTTCAAGCCAAACAAAGATTTCTTTCCGAACTTACCATACTTCGAGCCTTGATAGAAGGCAGGATGCAACGAGCATTTTTCTCAATCGGCGGTTATGATTCTTATATCACTCTTCATCAGCTCTTTTGACCACTCTTCATCAAGCTGAATATCACTTATTACATAATCTACATCGGTTATCGGTGCAATTCTGTTTACTCCAAGCTTTCCGAGCTTATTTTGGTCACATAGGAAAATATTTAATTCACTGTTTGCCATCATTGCTTTTTTGATTTCTGCTTCCGCCTCAAGCGAGTCTACAAGCCCTCTCGTGAGTGTTACACCTTTGCACGAGAAAAAGAATTTATTGGCAAAATAATTTTCTCTGATATTTTTTTCGGCACATCGTCCCGAATACGACATATTTCTGTGATTAAGCTCTCCTCCTGTCGATATTACATTAATATGTTCACAGCTTCCGAGTTCTGTAACTATTCTGTTTGAGTTTGTAATTACGGTCAATGAGCTTTTTCCCTTAATGCATCTTGCAAGATGCAGCGCTGAAGTGCTGGCATCAAGAAAAATTGTATCTCCGTTTCTTATAAGTTCCGCCGCTTTATGACCTATTCTTTGCTTTCCTTCATAATTTACGGTATCACGTTCAGAAAATCCAAGCTCTGTTCCGCTGTTTCCGGCAAGCGTTGCCCCTCCGTATGTACGTACGAGTACACCTTGCTTTTCAAGCTTTAATAGGTCGGCACGGATAGTTTCTGTTGTAACATCAAAAAGCTTTGCCAATTCCGGCACCAAGACACGTTTTCTTTCATTTATAAGCTTTTCAATTTCTGTTCTGCGTTCAACAGCAAGCATAGCTATGGTAATCCATCCCTTCTGCAAATTTTATTCTATTTTAGTATAGCACGAAATATCTTTTTTGTCAATCATTTTACAGAATTGTTACAAAAAAATATATACAAAAAACAGCTAACAAGTTTTTATCTCATCAGCTGTTTGATTTATTCAATTATTCCGCTTTTGATACAATCGTAAGGCTGATTTTTCCGTTTTCACCCTTATCGGCAGTTATTACAGAATTCTTTTCTATTCCGTTTCTTAATGAAAGCTGCGCAAGTTCATCTTCAAGCTGACGCTGAATTGCACGTCTTAACGGTCTTGCACCGTACTGTGCATTATATCCGTCCTCAAGGATAACTTCCTTTGCTTCGTCGGTAATAACAAGCGATGCTCCCTTTTCGGCAAGCTTTTCTCTTATATCCTTCATCATGAGGTCTATAATCTGTCTCAACTCTTCTTTCTTAAGCGGTTTGAATACTATTATTTCATCAACTCTGTTAAGAAATTCCGGACGGAAGAATGACTTTAAGCTTCTCTCAACATTATCCTCTACTCTTACCTCATCTGTAGCCATAAAGCCCGATAAGCTACGTTTAACATTTGAGCCGGCATTTGTCGTCATTATAATAATTGTATTTTCAAAGTTTACAATCTTTCCATGGCTGTCTGCAACTCTTCCATCATCTAAAATCTGAAGGAATAGATTAAACACATCCGGATGTGCCTTTTCCACCTCGTCCAATAAAATCACCGAATACGGACGGCGGCGAACTTTTTCGGTAAGCTGACCGGCATCATCATAACCTACATATCCCGGAGGTGAACCTATAAGCTTTGAAACCGAATGACTCTCCATGTATTCGGACATATCTATTCTTATCAAAGCTTCTTCGCTGCCGAACATTGTATATGCAATGGTTTTAACAAGCTCCGTCTTACCCACTCCGGTAGGACCTGCAAATATAAATGAAACCGGACGTTTTCTGCTTGTTATATCCGCTCTGCCTCTTCTGATTGCTCTTGAAACAGCCTCTACCGCATCATTTTGACCTATGACTCTTTCATGAAGTCTTTCTTCAAGGTCTAACAAGGTTGACGATTCCGCCTCTGTCAATCGATGAACCGGTATTTTTGTCCAGCCTTCAATAACCGCCGCTATATCATCATAAGTAATCTCTGCCTTATCCGCCTCAAGCTGTGCAGCCGCAATTCTTGAACCCAAGGTAAACTTCTCGGTTTTTAAGCCGGCTGACTTTTCATAATCCATATCCTTTTCAGCCTGCTCGATATCCGCATCTATTTTAGATGCCCTTTTTTTAAGCTGTGCCAGTTCATAGAGAGCGGTATTTCTGAGATTAACTCTTGAACCTGCCTCGTCTATTACATCAATAGCCTTATCAGGTAAAAATCTGTCCGTAATATAACGTTCTGAAAGCCTTACAGCCTCCTCTATTACGCTGTCACTTATCTTTACATGATGATAATCGCTGTAATAATCCTTTATCCCTTTAAGTATTTCTATGCTTTCTTCAATTGAAGGCTCATCAATAAGAACCGGCTGGAAACGTCTTTCCAAAGCACTGTCCTTTTCAATGTGTTTTCTGTACTCGGAAAGTGTAGTTGCACCGATTATCTGAATTTCCCCTCTTGCAAGTGCCGGTTTTAATATATTTGCCGCACTCATCGCTCCTTCGGCATCACCGGCGGCAACAATATTATGAATTTCATCTATTACCAATATAACATTTTTCATCTCGGCAGCTTCACTTAAAATGCTCTTTAAACGTGCTTCAAACTGACCTCTGAACTGAGTTCCTGCCACAATTGCTGTGAAATCCAATAAATACAGCTGACAATCCATAAGCTTCGGCGGAACATTCTTTTCGAATATTCTGCACGCAAGTCCTTCCGCAACCGCAGTTTTACCAACACCCGGCTCACCCAGGAGAACCGGATTATTCTTCTGACGTCTGTTTAAAATCTGCATGACACGTTCAATTTCCTTGTCACGGTTTACAACCCTGTCTACCTGACCCAAAGCTGCTTTTGCCGTAAGGTTTGTTCCGTAAGTGTCGAGCATACTCTTTTTACCGCGTTTCCCTCTCTGCTGTCGGTTTACTCTGCCGGAGTCCTTTCCGCCGTCTGCATTACCATTTCCGCCGTTAATAGGACCGAACATTTCTCTGAACATATTTGACAGAGGAGCTGTCGCTGCTCCGCCCTCATCTTCATCTCCGCCGCTTATTGCCTGCATTGCCTCGCTCAGGTTTTCCGGCGTCATATCGCCCATACTTTCTATAAACTCCGACATCTGACTGTTTAATTTATTTAAATCCTCGTCCGATACTCCAAGCTGCTTCATCATGTCATTTATCGGAGACGCAATATTCAGCTCCTTGGCACATTCAAGGCAAATACCTTCTCTTGTTTGTTTACCCGCTTCTATTTTTGTCACAAACATTACCGCAGGATTTTTCTTACATCTTGAACATAATTCCATTAGGTGTGCTTCCCTTTCTTTCTATATAGTTATACCCATTCTTCCATAACGGTTACTTTTATCTATTATAGCACAGATTTTTCATTATGAAAACCTTTCATTGCAGAAATTAATATAAAATTAATAAAATTTATCAGCTTTTATTAAAAAGTACTTTCATTTACAAAAGCTGCCGCAAAAAATTCATACTGCGGCAGCCATGCAAATCAATTCAATTATCTTTCACATCTGCCGTAAATTCTTGTAATCTCGGCTATCTTTTCCGCAAGTTTTTTTGTGAATACTTTTTCGGATTTTGCTCTCCACTGCCAGTTTCCTGTTCCGACTGACGGAATATTCATCCTTGCTTCGCTTCCCAATTCAAGATAATCCTGCATTTGAATAATAACTGTATTTCCCACACTTGCAAATGCGGTCTTGATAAACTTCCAAATAAAATCACTTTTATTTGCCTTTGGACTTATATCAAGATATTTTTTACAAAATTCAACAGTTCTTTTATCAGTTGATTTTTCCCAGCCCAAAATAGTATCATTATCATGTGTACCTATGTAAACAACACAATTTTTATCATAGTTATACGGCAGATAGCTGCTCTCACTGTCCGGATCAAATGCAAATTCAAGAACTTTCATACCCGGAAATCCCGATTCATTAAGCATTTGAATAACAGATGGAGTCAAGAAACCTAAATCCTCCGCTATAATCGGCAGATTTCCGAGACGGCTTGAAATAAATCTGAAAAATTCAATTCCCGGTCCTTCTCTCCATTCACCGTTCTGTGCTGTTTTATCACCGTAAGGAATAGAATAGAAACTGTCAAATCCTCTGAAATGGTCTATTCTTACCATATCAAAAATCTCCGAGGATGCCTTTAATCTATCAATCCCCCAGCCATATCCTGTTTCCTTGTGTCTTGCCCAGTTATATATAGGGTTGCCCCACAGCTGACCTGTAGGTGAGAACGGATCCGGCGGACATCCCGCTACAGATTTCGGTTCAAGATTTTCATCCAAATCAAACAAATCCGGATATACCCATACAGCGGCACTGTCAAGAGCCACATAAATCGGAATATCACCTATAATCTGAACTCCCTTTGAATTTGCGTATTTTTTCAGTTCAAACCACTGTTCAAAAAACTTAAACTGTAAAAACTCCCAGAACATAACCTCATCCGCATTATCATTCTTGAACATCCATAGTGTATGCGGATCACGCTTTTTTAAACCGTCATCCCATTCAAGCCAGCACTTTCCGTCATTTAACCCCTTTGCCGTCATAAACATTGCATAGTTTGAAATCCAGTTTTCATTTTCCTGAAGAAAATTATTAAATTCCGTCAAATCGGTTTCCTTAAAGCGTTCAAATGCTTTTCTTAAAACGTCAAATCGTCTGTAATAAAGATTTGAATAATCAACCTTTTCCACATCATCATCGCCCCAGTATAAATCCTCATAATCTTCTTTTTCAAGAAGTCCGTCATCAGTGAGCATTTCAAGGTCTATAAAATACGGATTTCCGGCATGAGTAGAGAATGACTGATACGGTGAATCACCATAGCTTGTCGGGCATATAGGTAGTATCTGCCAATACGTCTGCTTTGCCTCTGCCAAAAAATCCACAAAATTGTACGCTGTTTTACCCATAGTTCCTATGCCGTACTTTGACGGCAAAGATGAAATATGCATTAATATTCCGCTTGCTCTCATTATTCAACCTCAGAGATTTTATTTAACGATTATAATTATAGCATAATTTTATCTATTTGTAAATATTATTTTATGTAAAAAACATATAATAATTAATTTTTTTTATATTTTATATGCTTTTTTGCACAAAATTATATCAAAAAGGAGTTTATAATGAAAAAAATACTTGCACTATTCCTTATAATTTTTATTCTGCCTATCCCGTCCGAGATACACGCAGAAGCCAAGCTTCACGGTATATGGATTGCAACAGCCGCAAACCTCGATTACCCTTCCCGGCAAACATTAAACGATGAAGAACTTCGTTCCGAGGCAGATAAAATTCTTGACGACTGTAATAGTCTTGGCATAAATGCTGTATTCTTTCAAGTACGTCCGTCCGGAGATGCATTCTATCCCAGCATTCTATATCCCTGGAGTCATTACCTTACGGGTACACAGGAAACTGCTCCGGAAAACAACTTTGATGTACTTGATTATTGGATTAATTCAGCACATTCCCGTGGAATTGAGCTTCATGCATGGATAAATCCATATCGTGTTGCATCTGATGCATCACTTAAACTTGCGGAAAACAATCCGGCAAAGCAGCACCCTGAATGGGTAATAAAATATAAAAATGGACTTTATCTTGATCCGGGAATACCTGACGCAAAAAATTACGTTATAGAAGGGGTAAAAGAAATAGTTAAAAATTATAATGTTGACGGTATTCATTTTGATGATTATTTTTATCCTGGAAAAGATTTTGACGACAGCCGTTCATATGCTGACTATGGAATGAATACAAACAAAGATAATTGGAGACGTTCAAATACAGACTCGCTTATCCGTGAAACAGGAGAGGCTGTTCACTATATAAAAAAGAATGTTGTTTTTGGTGTAAGTCCATGCGGAATATGGGCAAACAGATCTGTAAACGAAAATGGCTCGGATACCAACGGAACAAGTGCTTATTACGATATGTACGCAGATACGCTTAAATGGGCAAAGGAGGGATATGTAGATTATATTGCTCCTCAGATTTACTGGTACACCGGATTTAAAGCAGCTGACTATACCGTACTGTCACAATGGTGGCAGTCTCAGCTTTCCAATTCAGATACAAAGCTTTACATAGGTCTCGGTGATTACCGCATGGATAAATTTGGTTCCGATTCATCAAGTCCATGGTTTGAGGGAAACGAGCTTCTTCGTCAAATGCAGGCAAACGCATCCTCTGACGGAATTGATGGAGAAATTCATTTCAGATATGGTTCAATAAAAAATCATCAGATATTATACGATAAAATTAAAAATGAATATTCTCAGTATTCAGATATTAAAGAAGAAAATACAATTGAAACCTATTGTCTATATATTTACTATAACCGTTTCGGGATACCTATATATACCAAAAATGTAAGGGATACATTTAATATAACTATATGCCGCTGCAATGCTCCTTCCGACACAGATTATGCTGAAGGTATATTTATAGACAAAAACGGAGAATGGAAGCACGAATGTGTTAAATTTTAATATTTCAATTTTTAAAGTACAAACATTTCAATTTATTTTACCAATTTTTATATTATTTAAGAGAATTGTTTAATAACAATTCTCTTACTTTTTCTAAAAAACACCGTATTTATCTATAAAATTTAGTCTTTTTACATTTAATGGCTTGAATTATTGAACAAAATATGATAGAATATATGTATATGCAAAATAACGGACACAGGAGGTGAGGGAATGTCCGATGCCGTACAGCGTTTAAAAAAAGGCGACAGAGATGCCTTTAATGACATTGTAAGGGAATATGAAAAACAGGTAATCAATATAGCTTACGGAATGTTAAGTGACCGTGAGGATGCACTTGATGCTGCACAGGAGGTTTTTATTAAAGTATATAAAAATATAGGTTCTTTTCGCGGACAATCCTCTTTCACCACTTGGATTTACAGGATAACCGCTAATGTATGCAACGATATATTAAGAAAACGCCAGCGCAGTGCAAAAGTAATAAGTATTTTTCAGGACGATGACGAAAGAGAGTCAACCATTGAAATTGCCGATGACAAGCCGACTCCGGAGGAAACAATTGAGCTTAATGAAAGACAGCAGGCAGTACGTGACGGAATAGCTTCTTTAAGTGCAGATTTCAGAGCAGTTATTACATTATGTGACATTGAGGGCTGTTCCTATGAAGAGGCTGCACGAGTACTTTCAATTCCACATGGAACGGTGAAATCGAGATTAAATCGTGCAAGAAATGCATTGAAAAAAAAATTATCGGAAAATATGGAACTTTTTTAATTTATATACGTCTAACTATGTGTAAAGGATAAAAGAGTGTGAATTATGATAAAAAATCAAAATTCGCATATGCTATGTAAAGGATAAAGGGGTAGAAGGATTTAACCTTGAAATATAGGTAATACTATAATTCGGAAGGGAGGATGCTTTGTGAATTGTGAAGAATTTACTGAAATGCTGGATAGGTATGCTGATTTGACAGATGCGGAAATTCAGGAACTCAACGCACATGCGGAAACATGTGAAGCCTGTTCTGAAGAACTGTCTTTTATGCAATCTATTCTCAGCACTGCAAAAAGCTTACCTCCTCTCGAACCCCCGAGTGATTTTCTGGAAAGTATTAACGCAAGGCTTGACAAGGAACTTGCAGAGGAAACTCCAATCAGAAGATTTGTTCGCCGTTCAAGACCGTATGCTTACAGATATGGTTCAATGGCAGCTTGTGTTGCACTGGCTGTAACAGTTGGAGTGAATGCCAATTCACTTCTTTCTAAAATGAACAATGACACTAATGGAGTTATTATTGAAGAAAAAACAAATTCTGATGCCAAAGACAGAATGGATATGGATAACATCCCCATAAAATCTGAAGATGGGCAAAATGAAACAGCGGAAAATACTTTTGCTCCATCCCCTGCTTTTCCGTCATCAACCGTAAATCCAAAAAGTGATAATACGGCAGATGATATAAAAACAGCAAAGGTTCAGAATACAGAAGTTCCAAAGACTTCAAGCACTACGAGTACTGTGCAACAGAAAAACACCGGCAGTAATAATGCTTCTTCAAGGAACGGCAATGCCGCAGGGAATGTGAATTCTTCTAACCAGTCCACTTCCGTGCCGAGCAGTCAATCTGTTCCGACTGCTGAGCCGCAACCTACAGCCGCTCAGAACAGTACTGCCAATGATGTATCACCCAACGAAACTATACAAAATAATGCTCAACCTGCAGCATTACAGGCAGAGGCAGAAACTCCTGCTGTTGTTTCGGATACTTCCAATGCAGAACCGTCCCCAAAGAATGAAGCTACTCCTGAAGGTTATTCCATAAAAACAAGAAATATCGTCCATGATGACTATGCAGTGGTTCCCACAACAGAGCCTGATAAACCGGCAGTCCAATCTGCTGATACACAATCAGACTATACAATTGCATTTGATAAATCAGAGGATAGTTATGCTTATGCTACATTAAGTACAATTCTTGCTATAAAGGAAACTGATTCCGTAAGAGCGCAGGAATTAATTGATATATTTATAAGCGGTTCTTATGGAAATTATTATAAAATAACAGCAGCTGATATGAAAACAATGCTGGGGCAGTTCGATAGAGAAGGACTTTGGTATGAGGTAAGCCAAGTTAATTCATCGGATACTATTTGGTTTAAGGTAATTACCATGAAAAGCTAACAAAAACGGGACGCTTTATCGGCATCCCATTTTTTATTACTCATCCTTTCCTTCAATATTAAATTCCCTCATTACCTTCTTTCGTTCCTTTGATGCAAATTCCGTATAATATCTGTGCGTGACATCTATATTCTTATGTCCCATAAGCTCCGCTACCATTTTTATATCCACACCTTCGGCAATCATATTACACGCAAATGTACGTCTTAATGCGTGAGGCTTGCATTTATCCGGATCTGTTATTCCCGCCGCAATACAATACTTCCTCAATGATTTTTCTACACTCTGTGCAGACAGCCTTGTACCAAGACGGCTCACAAACAACGCTTTTTCGTCCTTAACATTGTTCATCTTTACACGTTCCTCAATATATTTTATCAATTCATTTTCAACCTGTATTGGCATGAATATTTCCTGCTGGTCTCCGCCCTTTCGGGTAACGATAAATGATGATGTGTCAAAATCAACGTCATTTATATTTAGGTTTACAAGCTCGCTGACACGGCAGCCCGTTCCCAAATATGCTGTAAATAATGCCGAGTCTCTCAGCTTATTTCTTGAATACTCACTTAACAGCCTGTCTTTAAAATACTTTTCGCCATTGTATATACAGTCCAAAAGCCTTGCTGTTTCCTTGCTCGTCAAAGCCCTTTTCATTTTATGATGCTTTTTTTCAAAATCAAGCTTATCCGTAACATTTGCCGAAATCATATCGTTCTTGTACAGATATGTAAAAAGTCCCCTCACACCGGAAAGCTTACGGTTTATTCCCTTAGGTCCGTTTCTTCGGATACGGTGTTCTGTTTTTCCGTCCGCCGTTTCATATTCGCTTTCATATTCCCTCAAATAAGCCTGAAAACCCGTCAAATCTCTTATTGTCACCTGCTCCATATGTGACGGTGTGAAATCCTCGAGATTTTCTATATCTTTAAACTTATACTTCTTTAAATACGTCAAAAAAACCCGTATATCTATGCTGTAACCAAGCTGTGTATTTATACTTTCTCCCTTATATGCAAGCTCGATATACTCAAAAACAAAATCGGGTAGCTTTGACAAAAACTGCTGAAGCTTTGTATGTGTCGCCATTTTTCTATTTCCTTTCATAATTGCTCATTTCTATACTAACATTATACCATATAAGCACCGTTTTGCCAAGCGGCGCTTTCATATATTATATAATTTCATAACTAACGGTAAATTTAAATATTGAAATTCCGGCGAAAACATGGTATAATTAACATCATAAAAATATATTAAGAGAGGACAATACAAATGAAAGAAAAGCCTAAAATGAAAATGACTTATCTGATAAGCCGTTTTCTCCCCTATTTCAAAAAATATAAGGGCATACTTATATTTGACCTTATATGTGCATCATTCACTACTATATGTGAGCTTGTTTTCCCTATGCTTGTACGCTATATGACACGTCTCGGTACACATGACATAGCACTTCTTACCATACCATTGATTTTAAAGATAGGAACTCTTTATTTCGTGCTTAGGATTATAGATACCGCAGCTAACTTTTACATGGCAAATACCGGTCATGTTATGGGAGCGAGAATTGAAACAGATATGCGGCGAGATTTATTTGCACATCTTCAAAAGCTGTCATTTTCCTACTATTCAAACCACAAGGTAGGTCAGTTGATGTCAAGAATTACATCTGACCTTTTCGATGTGACCGAATTTGCACATCATGGACCGGAAGAAATATTCATCTGTGCTTTGAAGTTTGTAATATCATTTATTATACTTTGTACGGTAAATGTTCCGCTTACGTTGATTATGTTCGCTACAATGCCGTTCATATTTATTTTTGTGAAATACTTCAATACACTTATGAGGAAAAATTTTAAGGAACAGCGTGTTCAAATCGGTGAAATAAATTCACAGGTCGAGGATTCGCTCCTCGGTGTTCGTGTTGTTAAATCATTTGCCAACGAAGAGCTTGAAAAGGAACGCTTTGAAGAAGGAAACAAGCTGTTTTTCAAACTAAAAAAGAAAGGCTATGTATACATGGGAGGCTTTCAGTCTACCAAGCGTTTCTTCGAGGGTATTATGTACCTTACGGTAGTTGTTGCCGGTGCTTTATTTATGCGGAGCAGAAAAATTGACCCTGCGGATTTCACAGCCTATCTTTTATACATAGGAACGTTATTTGCATCAATCCGTACTATTCTTCAATTCACCGAACAATTCCAGCGAGGTATGACCGGTATTGAAAGATTTATCGAAATAATGGATACAGAGCCGGAAATAACAAATAAAAGGAACGCTGCCGACCTTAAGGACGTTAAAGGAAAGATTGATTTTGACAACGTAAGCTTCCATTACAGTGATGATGATACACCGGTACTTGCAAACATAAATCTTCATATTCCGCAGGGCGGAAATGTCGCTCTTGTCGGTCCGTCGGGCGGAGGAAAAACAACAATGTGCAGCCTTATCCCACGTTTTTATGACGTTACATCGGGAAGTGTTAAAATTGATGATACAGATGTCCGTGATGTGACAACTCATTCATTAAGAAATGTAATAGGTGTGGTTCAGCAGGAGGTATATCTGTTCTCCGGTACAGTACTTGATAATATAATCTACGGAAAGCCCGGAGCATCACGGGAAGATGCAATAGAAGCCGCAAAACTTGCGGGAGCAGATGAATTTATCAATGCTCTGCCGGACGGTTACGATACATATGTTGGCGAACGCGGAGTAAAGCTTTCTGGCGGTCAAAAGCAGCGAATATCAATAGCAAGAGTATTCTTAAAAAATCCGCCGATACTTATTCTCGATGAGGCAACTTCGGCACTTGACAATGAAAGTGAAAAGCTTATTCAGGAAAGCCTTGAAAAGCTTGCAAAGGGCAGAACGGTATTTACTATTGCCCACAGACTTACAACAATAAGAAATGCCGATACAATCCTTGTATTAACAGGTGACGGAATAGCCGAACAGGGCAGCCATGACGAACTCATGAAAAAGAACGGACTATATGCCCAAATGTACAGTATGTATACTGCATAAAGGGGGTGTAGCAAAACAGTGATTTTGCTACACTCCCTCTTGTTTTTATACAATTTATAACATTTTCAAAACACAATTGTAAATAATATGTATTTCATTTCT
>USPO01000018.1 GCA_900556575.1 uncultured Eubacteriales bacterium | reverse complement strand
CATGATCATATACCTGACTTTCCACGCCCGTAAACGGATTTGTAACTGTCCACTGTCCACCCGATTTTTCGCTTATATCAAAGGTGACATCTCCTCTTGCCCACTCGCTGATAAGACCGTTATTATCGATAATATCTGGTGCAATCTTGCCCTTTTCCTCGGCAAAATATGTTGAAGGAAGCTGTGACTTCATCTTATTTATAAGCTCTGCGTTTTCATCTGTCTTTCCCAACACTTCCGATGCCTCGATTACGGAATCATAAAGATTCCTGATAAGCTGTGTATCCATTGCCGGTCCCGGCTGAACACCGCCCTGCTCAGGTGAGCATGATGCCGCTGTTACAAGATAACCCGTTACAGGGTCAACAACCAGGAACTGCGTAAAGAACTTAGCCGCACCCATCATGTACGGATATACCTCCGCAAGATATTCCTTATCGTGATTAAACTCATAATACTGCCATGCATGGTCTAAAAGCCATACGCCGCCTGTCGGCCAAAGTCCCGCTGTTGCATTATCTATCGGCTGTGTACCTCTCCATAAATCATAATTATGGTGCATTACCCACGGGTCGCCCGGCTGATATGTATCATCGCCCCTGTCATTATATACCGCATACTGGTTTGCCGCCGTAATCGCACCGCTTTCCGCAAGGTCGCTGAAGGTAGCTATAAGTGCCTTTTCACTTGCACCTATGTTTAACGGCTGTGCAGCCCAGTAATTCATCTCTGTATTAATATTAATTGTATACTTACCGTTCCATGATGCAGAGAATGCAGCATTCCATTTACCCGTAAGATTAAGCGGCTGACTCATCGGAATATCTATTTCATCTGCCGATGCTGCCTTTCTTTCATCTCTCGAACCGCTCATGAGAAGATATTTGCCGTAATTGAATTCAAGTGCCGCAAGCTGATTATCACCCTTTGAATAGGTTGAATAAACTCCCTTTTTATTCGCATCAGATGTTTTTGATGATGCACCTTCGCTGAATCCCGACTTATCCTTTATATTCTCTCTTACTCTTTCCTCGGTCGGAGTTGTTGAATAATCTGCGCCGTTCACATTTTCAAGGCTCATTTCCGACTTTGAGAACTGTTCCTCGAAATCCGCAACGTGACGTGCCCTTATTTCATCATAAGAACGCTTTTTTATATTGTTCATGTAGCGCTCGCATTCAGATTTCGGCTTTGAGTTATCGAGATGCAGATAATCTACATAGTTTGTTGCACCCACTACATAAATATTTGCACTGTTTCCGCCCTTTACATAAACAGTGGTGTTATCGTCCGAAACGTTAAACGCACCGTTTCCGTCAAGATACATACGAGCCTCGAACTGAACGGCATTGACCGTTCCCGGTTCATTATTATCCTTATTGCCGTTTGTTATTGCAGCATGAACCTTAACTTCATTGTCACTAAGCTTTTCATAGCTGTAATATCCCGCCTTTTCACTGTGATATGTATGCAGCTGTGCCGAAAAATCAAGCTCCTTATCCGACTCGATATGAGTTACCGCCGCCTGATCCGGATAGCTTATGAAGTTATCACGCTTATAATGTCCGCCGTCATAGTCATATTCAACCGTAACGGTACCTGTCGGCATATCGAGATATTTAACATAGTTTGATGCCTTGCTGCTGTCCTGTCCGAAATCAAGATATACTTCGGCGAACGACTTATACGCTCTTTGGCGCTGCGGTGAACCGAGAACGGTTGCCTCAACCATTCTTTCCATCTGCCAGCGATTTTGAACAGCCTCCTGCGTTTTTGAATTATCAACCGCAAGTGACTGTGACGAAATACTCTTGTTTGCAAATTCGGGATACTTTGTTCTGAACTCTTCATCGCCAACAATTGCATCGGATGAACCGATAGCCGCCGGACTTCCGTCCGCATTCGCTCCTCTGAAATACTTCCATCCATCCTTGACACTTCCGCTTGTCGGATTTTCGGCTGTAATTGTCTTTGCGGCATATGCCTGTGCCATTGTTGTTATTGTATTTCCGTTTTCATCCTTTAATGTACCGTAAGGCGAGCCGTCCCAGCAGGTATCTTCATTAAGCTGAATTACTTCCTTATCGATACCTCCGGCAATCATTCCCGCCATACGTCCGTTTCCTACCGGATAGAAATGAGTCCAGACATATTCCGAATATTCCCATTGATTGAACAGCTCTCCCGGCTTTTTATACGGATTTTGCACTCCCGATGAATCCTTTGATGCATTCGGATTTACTTCGGCGGCATTCTTATATATACCGTCCTCGGCAAGTACATTTTCGATTTTGTTGTTTGTCCACATCACTGTCTGCGAATCAAAGCTGTAACCCTTTTCCGCCGCCTCCGCCTTAGGCACGTTAGGCAATGATGTAACCGCTATACCTATTGCGGCTGCGGTACTTATAATTTTTTTCATACTTTTGCTCCTTTCGTGAAACTCTGTATTTCCATTAATCATATTATAGCTTATTTTCGTCAAATTTAATAGTGCCACAAATACTATATTTTTTGGTACCAGCAAAAAATCAAAAAAATATTTGATTTTTTCAAAAAAATGCTTGACAAAGCTGCTATGATATGATATAATAGTCAAGTAGTTTGGTTATGACACATAGGGGTGTAGCTCAGTTGGTAGAGCAGCGGTCTCCAAAACCGCGTGCCCAAGGTTCGAGTCCTTGTACCCCTGCCAGATTTAAAGCCCCGAAAGAATGTTTCGGGGCTTTTTTATATTCTAAACTCACTTGACAAATCAAATGCTAACGGCGACCATGTCAGCGACTATGTTAGCGACTATGTTAGCGACCATGTCAGCGACCATGTTAATGACCTGCTTCGCTGCTTAGGCAATAAAGAATTATCCGCATCCCAGCTTATGGAACGTCTAAATCTTTCTCACAAACCATCATTCCGAAAAAATTATTTGCGTCCGGCACTGGAGAAAGGTTTAATCGAAATGACAATACCCGATAAACCCAAAAGCCGCAATCAAAAATACAGGAGAAAAAGGATTTTATAATCGGATAAAAATTATTTTTTATTCGGGGTATTTTTTCACAATTTTTGTATATACCTATATGTAAAAATTATAATATTATACAATAATCCTAAAATATACTTGAAATATTGCTTTATTTTTGATATAATTTATTATGGGTTAGCAAAAGACAAATTTAACAAATATAGGATATAGTTAAGCTGTTTTTAGTGTGTGCAGCTTAGAAATGTATAGTGATAGGAGTGATCATATGAAACTCAAAAGAATGGTAGGTTCATTCACAGCAGCTGCATTGATGATGTCAATGGCAGGAACTGCTTTTGCGGATGAAACGGCCGATTTTTTCGCAAACTTTAATCCGGTAGTTCAGCATGAAATCATTAATGCCGATGAAAATTCCAACCATGCCTTAAAGGCACAGGCAAGAGTAACAATTCCGGAAGGTGTTACTGTTGATTCCGGAGATTTTACTTGGGTTATAAACATGGCGGAGGATCCGCTAAACCCGATAAGCGACTCGATAAAGCATGACAGCTCAAAGGACGAAACGGATAACATTACAGACGACAATTCACCAAACGCACAGGTATCTTCATCGGATTACTCTGATGACATCAGCTTTGATAATGACAGTAACAATGCCGATGAGACTATAGACGATGACAATGCTTCCGAAGAGTCCGGAACACTTGAAGGTCAGACATACACTTCAAGAGTCAAGGCAAATGGCGGTACAGTCATTACAGGTGAGTGTGAGGTTACTTTCGGACTTGTAATCGAATTGGATATTCCTCTTGACGAGGATAAGTTCGACATCGGTCTTGTGGCTTCGCCTTCAAGCATAGATTAATCGGGAGGTATGCATATTATGATGAAAAAGAGATTTTTAAATCCTGAAATTGATGTTCTTTGGTTCGATGAGGTAGAAATGGAGACTGTTTCCGGTCAGATTGGCAATGGTAATAACACTATAGTTCATTCATTAGACTCCAACTCAGACAGAGCCGCTGAAGGAATGAACGATTCATTTACTACAATAATCAAAGCATCCGATTTACAGTAATAGTATAAAACATCTGCTGCAAAAAATTCGCAGCAGATGTTTTATTTTCCTATCCCAACGGCTTTTTTCGCAAGGGCATCCGCCATATCGTTATACTTATCTCCGGAATGTCCCTTTACTTTCACAAATGTGATCTTCAGCTTATCCTTCACCGATAAATAATAATCCCTATATGCTGTCGTGCCTTCTTTATTGCACTTCCATTCACCTTTGCACCATTTTTCTATTCCGGCATAATCATAAAAAATATACAGTTCCGATATTCCGTTTTCAACGCAGTATTTCATCGCATAACGTGAGCCGTAAATCTCCCCTGCCACATTCCTCATCGATGCAAGAGATTCATCATTAAAGCTTTCATATGCCTCATGTGTTTCTCCGTTACAGAAAATAATTGCTCCGTACCCGAACACCTTTGTCTTTACGTTATAACTTCCGTCCACATACGCTGCGGCACTTCCCTCCGGAATTGAATACAAATCAAAATCATCTGCACTTACAGATGCGTTCCCCATGTACTCCTCCGCCTCTTCAAGTGTCATGAATCCCTTATACTCTGCACCTTTAAAGCCGGTTATATATCTTTTACATTCATTCCATGTCTTAAAAATTCCTGTTTCACGTCCGCTGCGTACAGCGTAAAAATTCTTAGCCATAAAACCTCCAATCTCAGAATACAAAGAGGCGGTTCTCCTGTATTCTCAAGGAACACAAGAGAACCGCCTCCCCGTGTATGCTGTGTTGTGTTTTGTGTATCTTAGTCTAAGTGTGCGATCTGCTCAACGCATTCCGGACAAATATACTTGTCCTTGAATGACTTTAAGTCCTCATCTGCGCCACAGAAAGTACAGCTTGAAGCATACTTCTTGAGAACAATCTTGTCGCCGTCTGTGTAAATCTCAACAGCGTCCTTCTCCGCAATGTCAAACTGACGGCGAAGCTCTGCCGGGAGCACTATTCTACCAAGATCGTCCATTTTACGTACAATACCGATTGACTTCATAATCAATTCCTCCCTTGTATTAAAAATATGTTATTTGGCAGGATAGCCTTTTAGCTATCCCTTATATATATTCTATCACAAAAAATGGCAACTGTCAATAGGTAAATTGTGTACTTTTTGTAACAATTTATAGTCTTTTTTGCAACATATGCTGTAATAATCAATAAATAAGTACATATGTATAAAATATTAACAACGCCATAAAAAGTGATATAATTCTAAATCATAAGGAAAAATATTTTTTATTTATTTCCTATAACTAATATAATACCATAAACTCTATTTTTTGTCAATATATTAAAGTAATTTTTATGAAAATTTTTTATTTATTTTCATTTTCTTCATTTTTCGGTTTCTCTGTATGTACCTCCATACTCTTAGGAAGAACAATATTCAATATAATTGCGGCAACAAATACAACCGCAACTACGTTTGCCGAGAATACCGACTGGACAAGTCCGGGGAATATGTGCCATATATCCGTTTCCGATGCAGTGGTAAAGCCTATACCGATTGACAGCGAAAGTGCTGCAATTGTAATATTTCTTTGAGTAAATCCTGCCTTTGTAACCATCTGCATACCTGATGTAAGTATTGTTCCGAACATCATAATCGTACATCCGCCCAAAACCGACTCCGGCAATGATGAGAAGAAGTTTCCTATTGGCGGAAGCAAGCCTGCTGCGATCATACATAATGCTCCCGTCATAATAGTAAATCGGTTTACAACTCTTGTCATAGCTACAAGACCTACATTCTGTGAGAATGATGTCACCGGAGGACAGCCGAACAATGACGAAATCGCCGATGCATAACCGTCACAGCCGAGCGAACCTGATATTTCCTTATCCGTAATATCTCTGCCCAATCCTGTTGCTGCTAAAGCTGATGAGTCTCCTATTGTTTCTGCCGCCGATACAAGATATATGATACATACCGAAATTATAGCATGAATATTAAATTCCGGCTTATACGGGAGCAAATGCGGAAGTGCTATAAATCCTCCCGAAAAAATTACCGACAAATCAACCTTGCCCATAAATATTGCAACAATATATCCAACTATGAGCCCCGCCAAAACAGAAAGCTGCTTTAAATATCCCTTTGCGACACAATTCCATATTAAGCATACTGCAAGAGTAATTGTACCCAATATTAAATTAGATGCAGAACCGAAATCCTCTGCATAACCGCCTCCGAAAGACCTTGCACCTACTGTAAACAGCGAAAAGCCTATCGCCGTTACAACCGAGGCGGCAACAATCGGTGATATGAGCTTTCGCCAGTACTTTGCCAAAAGTCCTATCGTACCTTCAAAAATACCTCCGACCAAAACCGCACCTATTACTGTAGGATACCCGTAATTTGTCGCTATCGTACTCAATACCGTTACAAAGGTAAAGCTGACACCCATTACAATAGGCAGTCCCGAACCGACTCTCCATAACGGATAAAGCTGAATGAGAGTAGCAATTCCTGCAACAAACATAGCGTTCTGAAGTAAAACGGCAATTTCCTCCTGTGCCAATCCGCCCGCTGCCGCAATAAGAGTAATCGGCGTAAGGTTTGCAACAAACATAGCAAGAATATGCTGTATACCGAATGGAATAGCCTTTCCGACAGGAACTCGTCCTTCCAAGCGGTAAATGTTATTTACATTAGCTGTTTTTTTGCTCATTTAAGTAAGCCTCCAAATATAAAAAATTATCCATTATGATTGTAGCATACAAATCGAATTATGTCAATTGTTAAATTATTACAAAATATATTAACCTGAAAAAAATTTATTTTGCCGCATGGTATTCGCTGTATTTAAATCAATTCTTTACTGTACCTTAACTGCACGAAAGGCTTCTTTTTTTCCATATTTACGGGCAATTTAGGCTGTATTGGTTCGCCACTTAATAGATTTTACTTATAAATTTTATTACTTCTTCGCCAAAGATTACACGTTATGGTATCGTTTTCCTAAAATACATGAAAAACGGCGAAATTGCAACTTTTTTAACAAATTAGTTTGGTAAAAATGGTGATTGATATTTTTTGGTAACGGTGATATAATAAGGACATAGCCAAAGACCGTACAATGACGTATAGCCGTAGGTTCATTAACGTGAATTTATTTAACGTTTATTTTGTCCGGTCTTTTTCTATACCCTTATTTCGATTCAAAGGAGGTAAGAAATTTGGAAAAGCTTGTTGCTGAAATACAGGAATCGCTTGCCGTTAAAACAGCTTTCACTATACCTATTTTCGGCGGTATTGACATCACTGAAACAGTAGTGATAACATGGATTATTATGGCAATTATGGTTATCGGCTCAATCCTCTTGACCCGCAATCTCAAGGTCAGGGACTGTTCAAAAAGACAGCTTCTCGTTGAAAGTGCATTCATGTTTTTTTATAAGTTCTTTTATGGAATTGTCGGAGAAAAAGGAAAACGATACATACCGTATCTTATAACCGTAATTATCTTTATAGGCATAGCAAATCTGTTCGGCATCTTCGGCGTTAAGCCGCCTACAAAAGACATTACCCTTCCAGGCGTACTTGCAATTTTCACAATAGTACTTGTACAGATTGCAGGCTGGAGAGCAAGAGGTGCTAAGGGCTACTTCAAGAGTTTTATAGAACCTGAACCTATTGTTGCACCTATTAACATTCTTGAGCTTGGAATTAAACCTTTATCATTATGTATGCGACTTTTCGGAAACGTTCTCGGAGCATTCGTCATTATGAAGCTTCTTGAGTGTGTTGTTCCGATATTTGCACCGCCAATCGCAAGTTTATACTTCGATTTCTTTGACGGCTGCATACAGGCATATGTATTCACATTCTTAACAGCCCTCTATATTAAAGAGGCTGTGGAATAAATTTTATTAACCACGCAGGTTCGGCATATACATATATATGCCTGAATACAATTATTTATTATTAAAGGAGATATTTATCATGGAATCATTACTTTATTTAGGAGCAGGTCTCGCAGTAGCAATCCCGTGCCTCGGAGCAGGTCTCGGTATAGGAAACGCAACATCAAAGGCACTTGAATCAGTAGCAAGACAGCCGGAAGCCGGCGGTGAAATCACAAAGAACCTTCTTTTAGGTTCGGCACTTGCAGAGGCAACAGCTATTTACGGTTTCGTTATCGCATTACTTATCATCCTTCTTAAATAATTATAATCGAATTTACAGAAGGAGGGTGAAACAAGCATGGAAATGCTCAGAGTTGAGTTTGCCGACGTAATTATTACAGTCATTAATTTGCTCGTTATTGCGTTTCTTATGAAGCTATTTCTCTTCAAGCCTATTATGAAGGTTATTGATGAGCGAAATAAAATGATTAACGATGATTTTGAAAAAGCTAAGCAGTCGAAGGAAAAGGCAGAAAAGATGCTCAAGGATCATGCGGAACAAATGGCATCTGTTAAAGATGAGGCTGCCAATCTCCTTGCTGACGCAAAAAAGCGTGCAGAGGGCGAATACAACAGAATTGTATCCGAGGCCGATACAGAGGCTAAAGACATTGTTAATCAAGCAAATGAAACTGCAAAGCAGACAGTTGACAAAGCACTTTCGGGTGCACAAGGACGCATTACGGAACTTGCTGTCGATGCTGCCAAGAAACTTCTTGAGCAAAGCAGCAATGCCGAATTAAACAGCTCCTTATACGACAGCTTTTTAGAGGAAACGGGTGAGAGCGATGATGGCGAATAATTATGCAAAGGCACTTTATGAGCTTGAAATCCCTCGTGCCGACATTTCAGATGCTGCGGAAACAGTAAAGAAAAATCCGGAGCTTGCCAAGGTTTTGGCAAGCCCCGCTGTCAGCAGAGAGGAAAAACACGGTGTTATCAACGCAGTGTTTCCCAAAAGCACACATAACTTCATCAACTATCTTTGCGACCGTTCTCACAGCGGTATGCTTTTGGATATTATAGATGCATACTATGATTACAGTGACGAGCAGCAAAGAGTTATTCACGCAGTTCTTACCTGTGTTAATGCACCTGATGAAGAAAGACTTGGCAAAATTAAGGATTTTATCCGCAAAAAATTCAACGGCACCGATGTACTCATTGATATTAAATATGACAAGAGTCTTATCGGAGGCTTCATCTTAACCGCAGGCGGCATAGAGTTTGACCGTTCATTAAGAAGCAGCTTAATGGGTCTAAAAAACAGCATGAAACGCAGCGTATAATTAGGAGGGCTTAGTTTGGGTTCAATAAGTTCAGAACAGGTAGTTGCAATTCTTAAAAAGGAAATCCGCGACTACGAATTAATAAAAAATGATACCGAAACCGGAACAGTTATCTACGTCGGTGATGGTATAGCAAATGTATATGGAATCGACCATGCAATGTACGGTGAAATAGTTGTATTTGAAGACGGTACAAAAGGCATGGTTCAAGATATAAGACAGGATAATATCGGTGTTATTATATTCGGTAAAGATACCGGTATTGGAGAAGGCACTAAGGTTAAGCGTACAAAGCAGAGAGCCGGTATTCCGGTAGGCGATAAATTTCTCGGCAGAGTAGTAAATGCCCTCGGAGAACCGATAGACGGTCTCGGTGACATTGCAGCCGATGACTACTTCCCTATTGAGCGTGAGGCTCCTGGAATTACAGAGCGTCAGCCGGTTAATACACCTATGGAAACAGGTATTCTTGCCGTTGACTCAATGTTCCCTATCGGACGCGGTCAGCGTGAACTTATAATCGGCGACAGACAGACAGGTAAAACATCAATTGCAACAGATACTATCATCAACCAGCGTAAGAGCGGTGTTATATGTATTTATGTTGCAATCGGTCAGAAAGCTTCAACTGTTGTAAACCTCGCAAACAACCTTAAAAAGCAGGGTGCATTAGGTCACACAATCATTGTAACGGCAGGTGCTTCGGAGTCTGCACCAATGCAGTATATTGCCCCGTATTCGGGTACAGCACTTGCGGAATACTTCATGCATAAGGGCAAGGACGTATTAATTGTATACGATGATTTATCAAAGCATGCAGTTGCTTACAGAGCCTTATCACTCCTTTTGGAGCGTTCACCGGGACGTGAGGCTTATCCGGGTGATGTATTCTATCTTCATTCAAGACTTCTTGAGCGTTCAAGCCGTTTGAGTGAAGAGCTTGGCGGCGGTTCAATTACCGCACTGCCTATTATCGAAACACAGTCGGGCGACATTTCGGCATATATTCCGACCAATGTAATTTCGATTACAGACGGTCAGATATTCCTTGAAAGCAACCTGTTCTTCTCAGGTATGCGTCCGGCGGTAAACGTCGGTCTTTCGGTATCACGAGTTGGCGGTGCGGCACAAACAAAAGCTATGAAGAAGGCATCAGGTTCAATCCGTATCGATCTTGCACAGTATCGTGAAATGGAAGTATTTACACAATTCGCTTCAGACCTTGACGACGGTACAAAAGCACAGCTTCGTCACGGCAAGGCTCTTATGGAGCTTTTGAAGCAGCCGTTAAACAATCCGCTTTCAATGGCACAGCAGGTAATCATTCTTACTCTTGCAATGGCAAAGGTATTTGATGATGTTCCGCCGGAGAAAATCAGAGACTTCCGTACCGACCTTCTTTCCTCAATGGAAAATACTAATCCTGAAATTTTCGATGAGCTTAACGAAAAGAAGGTTCTTTCGGATGAATTGAAGGATAAGATTATAAACGCCGCAAAGGATTACAAGAGTAGGTGCTGATATGGCAAATACAAGAGAAATAAAGGAAAGAATAAGCTCTGTAAGAGATACAATGAAAATCACGAACGCAATGTACATGATTTCATCAAATAAGCTCCGCAAGGCAAAGGCTGCACTTGAGCATACGGAACCGTATTTCTATACAATGCAGTCAGCAATGGCTTACATGATGAAGCACTTTCCGGAAATTAAGCATCCATTCTTTGATATGAGAGCTGACAAGGACCTCTATCACAGAAAAACGGGCTTCATTGTTGTAACTGCAGATAAAGGTCTTGCCGGTGCATATAACCATAACATAATAAAGCTTGCAACCGAAATGCTTGATGCAAATAAGGGCGAAAGCAGTCTTTATGTAATCGGTCAGGTAGGTATGCATCACTTTGAAAAGAAAGGCTACGCTGTTGACGAGCATTTCATGTATACAGCTCAAAATCCGTCACTCGGCAGAGCAAGACGAATTGCAGAATTTATCATTGATAAATATATTAATAACGAGCTTGATGACGTTTACATTCTTTACACTCGTATGGATAAGAATGTAACTGAGCCTGAAATCCGTCAGCTTTTGCCTATAATTCCGGATTCATACACAAGACGCCGCACCAAGATTGATATTCATCTTGATGATATTCCTATGCTCCCTTCACCGGAAGCAATGGTAACAAGTCTTGTACCAAGCTGTGTTACAGGTTTTATCTACGGTGCATTGGTAGAATCATATTGTTCAGAGCAAAATATGCGTGTTATGGCAATGCAGAATGCAACGGACAGTGCAAAGGATTTGCTGCATGATTTATCTATTGAATACAACAGAGTTCGTCAGGCAGCAATTACTCAGGAAATAACAGAAATCAGTGCGGGTGCAAGAGCACAAAAACACAAATAATAAATATAAATCAGAAATTCAGATTATTGGGGCTGTAGCAAAATGCACAGACCGCATAAAGCTAATAAAACAAAGTGAATAAGCCATTTTTTGTGATTAGTTTAGTCATATTTAATGTGGAAATTTTCATAGTAATGAAAATTTCTAAATTGAGTTCGCTTTATGCAGTCGGCACTGTTTTTCTACAACCCCAAGAGGCTGTCACAAAACTCTTTGAGTTTTTCAACAGCCTCCGGCATATAATTGTCAGAATGGAGAGTCAAATATAATGAATGGCAAAATAGTTCAGGTCATGGGACCTGTTGTTGACGTAGAATTTGAAAGCGGTAAGCTTCCTGCCATCAAAGACGCACTTGAAGTCGTAACTGATGGAAAACGTCGTGTCATGGAGGTTGCACAGCACATCGGCAACGGAGTAGTTCGCTGCATCATGCTTGCCTCCAGTGAAGGATTAAGCCGTGATATGGAAGTTACAGCTACCGGAAAAGGAATTAACGTTCCGGTCGGAGAAAAAACTCTCGGCAGACTCTTTAATGTATTCGGTGATACGCTTGACGGAAAGGGAAACCTTGACGATGCAGAGCATTGGGAAATTCATCGAGATCCTCCGTCATTTGAGGAGCAGAGTCCGGCCGTTGAGGTACTTGAAACAGGAATTAAGGTAATTGACCTTCTTGCACCGTATGCAAAGGGTGGTAAAATCGGTCTTTTCGGAGGTGCCGGTGTTGGTAAAACAGTTCTTATTCAGGAGCTTATTACAAACATTGCAACCGAGCACGGCGGATATTCAATATTTACCGGTGTTGGAGAGCGTTCAAGAGAAGGTAACGATTTATGGAGAGAAATGACCGAATCAGGCGTTATAAACAAAACCGCACTCGTATTCGGACAGATGAATGAGCCGCCGGGTGCAAGAATGAGAGTACCTGAAACAGGACTTACAATGGCTGAATATTTCAGAGATGTTCAGCATCGTGACGTTCTTCTCTTTATAGATAACATTTATAGATTTACACAGGCAGGTTCCGAGGTATCCGCACTTCTCGGACGTATGCCGTCAGCCGTTGGTTATCAGCCAACACTTGCAACAGAAATGGGTGAATTGCAGGAACGTATCGCTTCAACAAAGAACGGTTCAGTTACATCTGTTCAGGCTGTATATGTACCGGCAGATGACCTTACAGACCCGGCACCGGCAACAACCTTTGCCCACCTTGACGCTACTACCGTTCTTTCAAGAAAGATAGTGGAACAGGGTATTTATCCGGCGGTTGACCCGCTTGAATCAAGCTCAAGAATACTTGAGCCGGATATTGTCGGTGAAGAGCATTATGCCGTTGCAAGACGTGTTCAGGAAATACTTCAGAAATACAAGGAATTGCAGGATATTATTGCAATTCTTGGTATGGAGGAGCTTTCGGATGACGATAAGCTTATCGTATTCAGAGCAAGAAAGCTTCAGCGTTTCCTTTCACAGCCATTTACCGTTGCCGAAACCTTCACAGGCATCAAGGGTAAATATGTTCCTATTAAGGAAACAATCCGCGGCTTTAAGATGATTTGCGACGGTGAAATGGATGATTATCCGGAGGCTGCATTCTTTAATGTCGGTTCGATTGACGATGTTATCGAAAAAGCAAAAACAATGTAACAAGGGAGGATTTTATAAATGAAAACCTTCCATGTAAGAGTTATCGCAAGTGATAAGATTTTTTACGACGGCGACTGCACATATCTTGTAGTGCCTGAGCCGGACGGTCAGAAGGCATTTATGGCAGTGCATGAAACCGTTGCTATCGCTATTGTTATCGGTGAATTATACATTACAAAGCCGGACGGCGAAAAGATTACGGCGATAGTAGGAAACGGTTTTGCACACGTTAAGAACGGAGAAATAACCGTACTTGTGGATACCGCCGAGCGTCCGGAGGATATAGATATCATCCGTGCCGAGGAAGCCAAGAAGCGAGCTGAGGAAAGACTGAGACAACAGCAAAGTTCACAGGAATATCATCAGAACGCAGCGGCGCTTGCACGTGCTATGGAACGACTCAAGGCAACGCAGAACTATAACAAGGGTAAAATATAAAATTTACAGGAGCGGCAATCGGAACCGCTCCTGTTTTTATAATACCTTTTATATTATATTTTTTAATTTTCTATTGACAAATCTTACTTTTTGTACTACAATTCATTTAGCGGCAGAAATGCCAATATCAAATTTAAGGAGATAACCATGATATATAACATAACAAACTACGGTGCCGTTGCAGACGGTATAACAAACAACAGTACCGCAATCCAAAAAGCAATTGATGAGTGTACCGCCGCAGGAGGCGGTGTTGTACTTATTCCCTCCGGACAATATATGAGCGGTACATTACGCCTAAAAAGCAATGTCGAGCTTCACCTCGAAATGGGTGCTGTTCTTATCAGCTCAATCCGTGAAGAGGATATTATAAACTATACTGCCGATTTTGAAACCAACACAAATGACAGCGGATGGGAAGGCGGCTGTTTCCTTTGTGCATTCCATGAAAAGAATATTACCATTTCCGGCAGCGGTACAATTTACGGTCAGGGAGATAAAATTTTCTATT
>USPO01000017.1 GCA_900556575.1 uncultured Eubacteriales bacterium | reverse complement strand
TTTATGTCGTCCGGTCCAATACCGTCCATAGGTGATATTGCACCGTGCAAAACATGGTACAATCCATTGTATTCATTGGTGTTCTCTATTGCAGATACATCCTCCGGACGCTCCACAACACAAATTGTAGAACGGTCTCTTTTCTGCGAAGAACATATCTTGCACGGATCCGCATCAGTGAGATTTTGGCATACACTGCAAAAATGGATTTTTTCTTTTGCTCCCATTATTGCCGATGCCATCTTTTCTGCTTCTTCCTTACTCATTCTTTCAAGGATATGAAACGTTATTCTCTCCGCACTGCGGTGTCCTATACCCGGAAGCTGCTCAAACTTTTCTATTAAGCTCTCTATTGCCGGTGCGTGCATTAGAATAATCCCGGAATGTTAAGTCCGCCTGTTACGGCACTCATTCCGTCTGCCATCATTTCATCTGCCTTTGTGATAGCCTCGTTTACAGCAAGTGTAATCATATCCTGAAGCGTCTCAACATCCTCCGGATCTACTGCCTCAGGGTCGATTGTTAAATTAACAATCTGCTTCTTTCCGCTTACTACAACCTTAACAGCACCGCCGCCTGCAGCAGCCTCTACTGTTTTCTCTTCAAGCTCGCCCTGAACCTTTTCCATTTCCTCCTGCATCTTCTGTGCCTGTCTGATTACAGAATTCATATTTCCCTTGTTTGCATTCATTCCTGAACCTGAAAAACCCTTATATCTTCCCATCTTTTTTTACCTCTTTCTTAATTAATTAAATACTGTATTTTATCAGTCCGATTTGTCCTGAATCTCACTTTCCTCAAGGAATTCTTCCTTGTCATTATCCTCGCCGGAATTAAACAAATCTTCCTGTTCAAAGCTATCATCATTCTGATTATAGTTTACAAATTCCGTACCGTCCGTTATTTCAACCAGCTCACCAAAATTAGCTGTAAGCTCATCCAACGGATCATCATACTCACGTATACCGCTGTTCTGAGGCTCACTCGCTTCGTGATACAATGGTAATTCATCCGGATTTTCCGGCGGTGCATCATCATCAGTATAACCAAAAGCTTTATTCTCCGGATGTACATCATCCGCCTGATAATCAAACGGGGATTTTTCCTCCGCTTCCTTTGGTTTGTCCTCCTCCGGAATATTCATCTCTTTTGACTGTTTAGGCATATCATTTTGCGGTTGATCTTCTTCCGTACGCGATGGATGTAAACTCCATATATCTATGATATTGTCGCCTACCTCATCATCAAATATATACTTTAAAGCATAATCTGTTCCGGATATTCTTGAAAAAAGTCTTTCAAGCTTTTCCTTATTATTATTCAGCATACTTATTGCAAAATCTTCATTTCGCTTAAAAAGCATGATTATTCCATCACGATCTATTGTTATAGGACGGTTGGCAAGAGCAACTGTCATGTAACCCGCTCTTTTTGCTATTGCTGTGCTTATGCTGTCCCATTTCTTTGCAAGCTGAACTATCGGATTATCACCATTAAGCTCCGACTGTGGAATTGGATTATATAATCTCTTATTAACAGTCTTTTTCGGCTTCGGCTCTTCTTCCTTGACCGGCTCCGCTGCTGATATAAAGCCGTTTTTTATCTTCTCTTCTATATTATTAATTCGTGTATATAATTCTTCATCACGCTGCGCCTGTTTTGTACTCTCAAGCTGCATAATTCTATCCATCAATGCTTCAGGAGAATTATCTGTTTCCGGACGTGCAAGCTTTATTAAAGCCAGTTCGTATATTATTCTCGGTGATTTTACCCATTTTGCATCTGATTTTGCCTGAGAAAGAATTGATGCCGCGCGGGTCAGGCGTTCAAATGAAAGTTTCTTGCTCTGTGCCTTTAACTTTACAATGTCTTCATCGCTGTAATCAAGCAGGGATGAGCTGTCTTCACTTATTGTACACATCATCAAATCTCGCAAATGCCGAAGAAGTGTATCAATAAAGGCATTTAAATCCTTGCCCTCATTCATAAGCTCATCTATAACCGATACTATCTTCCTTGAATTGCTTTCTGCAATAGCGTCCGTCATTTGAAAAACACTTTCGGCAGTGCTTATTCCAAGAACAGAGTTTATATCCTCGGCTGTAATTGTATCACCGCAGGCAGAAGCTACTCTTTCAAGAACACTCAATGCATCTCGCATTGAACCGTCACCCAAACGTGCTATCAGTCTATACGCATCATCTGTAATATTAAATCCGTCACCGTAGGCGACTTCTTTTAATCTCAATATTATATCATTTATACTTATACGCTTAAAATCAAAGCGCTGACATCTCGACAAAATAGTCTGCGGAACCTTTTGCGGATCCGTCGTTGCAAGTATAAATATAACATGCTCCGGAGGCTCCTCAAGCGTTTTCAGCAAAGCATTAAACGCCTCCGTTGTCAGCATATGAACCTCATCTATTATATATACGGAATAGCTTGCCGCCGCTGCAGTATATGCAACATCATTTATAATCTCGCGTATGTCATCTATACGTCTGTTTGATGCTGCATCAAGCTCGGTAACATCGAGAATTGAACCGTCTGCAATTCCTTTGCATATTTCGCACTCATTACAGGGTGAACCGTCCTTTGGATGAAGGCAGTTTACAGCACGCGAAAAAACCTTCGCACAAGTAGTTTTTCCTGTTCCGCGTGTACCACAGAATAGATATGCATGACCTACACGATGGGTCATTATTTGCTTTTTAAGCGTTTTTGTAATATGACCCTGACCTACAATATCCTCAAATACGGTAGGACGCCATTTACGATATAATGCTATATGTGCCATTTATGACCGTTCAATCCTTTCCCAATAATCCCTTACCGCTTCAAAAAGCAATGAATATGTACTAAAAAATACATCTTTCATCTTCCAAACCTATTAAAAAACGCCTTTTTATTCAAAAGGCGTATACTTAACTACAAAAAGGCTCCGACCGAGTTTACCGTAACACATCAAAGTAACTGCTTATTGCTGCTTGGTTCCCCATCTGACAAGGTTCACAGGCTTCAATCGCACGGGCTCGGTCTTCATCACCGAAAAGCTCAATGCTGTTTACTTATATATTATACCTTATTTCTATCAAAAAAGCAAGAGAAAATTGAAAAAAAATAAAATTTTTTTTCATAAATATATGCATTAACCGAAAAAACAGTACATATAATAATAAAGTATGTTTATTAATACGGAATTAAATTACAACATTATACAATAATTAATGAATGAGAGGTTATAAAATTGGAAAGGCTAATATTTTACGGAAGCAGCTGTGATAAAGGAAGCCGAGAAATACAGCTTGAATATTATCTTGTAGAAGAAAATGTAAGCAGTCAGTATACGGATATGATAAGATATGGAATACGAGTAATTCAAACGGTTATATATCCGGGCGGAGGAAAAACTGTTGATATGAAACAGCTTAACAATGTATTTTACAAGCGTGAAGATGCGGAAGAATTCATGAAATCAATTATCAAAAAAAGAATTGTTCCGGAAGGATTGAAGCGCTATGTAGAAAATTACATAACAACAAGAATTAATGAATCTGTATACGTATAAAAAGGCTGCTGCAAAACTCCGTTTTGCAGCAGCCTTTTTACCCTATTCTTTAAATTCGAAAAGGTTTTTTATCGGTACGTTTAATGCAGCCGCTATGTCTATCAGTGTATCAAGTGTACATGAACATGCTGCTGTTTCTATCTTTTGCATATAGGTTCGGCTAATTCCGCATTTCTCAGCAAGCTGAATTTGAGTCAGTCCCTGCTCCTTGCGATAATGAAGTATATTTAGCCCTATCGCAAGCCACGTGTCAAAATTTTTATTCTTCATATTGCCTTTATTATCCTCCACATTCCAAATATCCTTACTCTATACTTACTCTATATATTGTACCAATGCATAAAATAATAATCGACAATCAATCTTTTCGCAAATGCAATCAAAATGCTTGTTGAATTTATATCTATTATATGCTATAATAATTTAGTATATAGATTGTAAGGGATAGGCGGACAAAAAAAATGCAGCCACCCCATAACATACGCTGCATTTTATATTATTTTATTTATTTTTTCGTTGAAAGACGAATTCTATCCGAAACCATTGCTATAAATTCAGAATTTGTCGGCTTTCCCTTTCCGTCATGTATTGTATAGCCGAAAATCTCATTTAAGGTTTCTGGTCTTCCTCTTCCCCATGCAACCTCTATTGCATGACGTATAGCACGCTCTACTCGGCTCGAAGTCGTCTTATACTTCTTTGCAATCTCAGGATAAAGCTGCTTTGTTATAAAATTCAATAAATCTTGATTATCCAGCACCATCATTATTGCTGTTCTCATATATTGATATCCCTTTATATGGGCTGGCACTCCTAATTCATGTATATTATTTGTAACAATTGTTTCAATATCATCTATTTTTTCTGTATAGCTTATTTGACCTCTTTCTATCATTTCAGGCTCATGTCCCGTTGTTTTATCCGGCAATGACAAAATAAATTCAGCAAGTCTCTCCGGCTTCTGAGGTTTCAGAAAATAATAATCTGCTCCGTTTTTCATTGCCATATCGATTACTTTTGGCTGTGCCGAAATAGAATATCCTATTATTACCGGACGATTATGTAACGATCTAAGCTTCTTCAATACCCCAAGTCCATCAAGCTTAGGCATAACCATGTCAAGAATAAGTACATCCGGATTACATTCATTAACGAGCTCAATGGCTTCCTGTCCGTCATAAGCGTTCGCACATACTTTCATTCCCGACTGTGTGTTTAAAAAAGCTGTCAACGGTCTTGATACCTCTCTGTTATCATCAGCTATAAGAATACTTTTATTCATAATTATGTTCCCCTTTGTTCCTTATTAATTTAGTTTATATTTCATTATATTCAAGCATGTCGCAAAATATGCATAATGAAATAAAAATTTTGTAGGTTCGTAGAACACATTTGAGAATTTTCTTAATCAATAAGCTTTTGAGTCATTATTTATATATTTAGTTTTTCAGAAGATCATCAAATGAAACATGAAGTATCTCCCTTATGGCATTAAGTTCATACAGGTAAATATGTCTCTGACCAGACTCTATCTTTGCAACGGCAACCCTTGTTAAATCATAGCCGGCAACCTGAAGTCTTGCCGCAAGCTGATCCTGCGTCATTTTATTTTCTTTTCTGTATTTTCGTATTTTTAATCCTACCTCACGATCATATGAATAATCCACTTTTAACACCCTTTCAAAACAAATTTTTCCCTCTGTAAAAAATGTGTGTATGTATTTTATATTGTCATTTCATAATCAAACATCCCTTCAAATATAAAATTCCCCATTTCTACAAAAATCGATTAGTATATATAAGCTTAATTCATAGAAAGCCCCCTTTCCAAGCATTATTTTTTCCCTCCGCAAAAATATATGCTTATTACTATTGTATAGTATACACCATACAACTATTTTTTTGTTCTTATTCTCGAACATTATTCTTACATTATATTCATATCTGCATTACACATTTACTCTGTTTTGTAACATCTATGCAAAAAAATTTATTTTTCTCCTATTAAAACAGATACTAATTCTTGACTTTTATATGAAAGTTAAAGTCAAGTAGAAATTTATTAAATAATATAATTTATCCTTTGTATATTATTTCTCTTATTATTTTTCCTATTTTCTTAGCCGTTCATTAACTGTCCCTTAATAAATTCAAAGGCTTCCTCTACCGGATTTCTTGAACTGACCCAGTGTATACGCTTGTCACGTCTGAACCATGTAAGCTGACGCTTAGCATATCTTCTTGAACTTTGTTTTATTAATTCCACAGTTGCCTCATATGACATACGTCCTTCTATACAGTCTATAACTTCCTTATAGCCTATACCCTTCATTGAATTCAATGCCTGTGTATAACCCTTATCCATTAGAGACTTAACTTCGTTAAAAAGTCCTTCTTCAAGCATAATATCCACTCGTCTGTTTATTCTGTCATAAAGCTCCTGTCTGTCCCAATCTATACTAACCATTATAGGAGCATATCGTGACTCTTTTTCCTTTGTCATACGCTGATGTTCAGATATAGGTATTCCGGTTGATTTATAAAATTCAATTGCACGGATTATTCTTCTTAAATTGTTTGGATGCAGTCTTTCCGCACTTGTCTTATCAAATTCGGCAAGCATATCCAAAAGCTTCTGTGAACCTTCCTTTTCTGCTATCGTTTGCAAACTGTCCCTTAATTCATAATTTGTTTCAAAATCACCAAATGTCACATCATCCGCTACCGAATTAATATAAAGTCCTGTCCCTCCACACATGACCGGCAGTTTTCCTCTTGAAGCAATTTCCTCAATAACTTCATGTGCCTGCTCTGTATAATCCGCAACACTGTATTCTTCATTTGGTTCTAAAAAATCTACCATATGATGCGGAACCTCTGCTCTTTCCTCAGCTGTCGGTTTTGCTGTTCCTATATCCATATATTTATAAATCTGCATACTATCCGCACCGATTATTTCACCGTTAAAATGCTTTGCTATTTCTATCGAAAGTCCTGTCTTTCCCGAAGCGGTCGGTCCTGCAACAATCACAAGCTTCTGTTTCATACTATTCTCTTAAATTCCTTTTCTATTTCTTTTTTGCTCATAGTTATAACTATAGGTCTGCCATGGGGACAGGTATTTATATTTTTCAGGGCAAATATTCTTCTCACAAGTTGTTCCATTTCTACTTTACTTAATCTGTGATTTGCCTTAATTGCTGCTTTACAGGCTATCGTATACAGCATACGCTCATATTTTTCTGTTATCAGCTCATGCTTTGATTTTGAACTGTTAGTAATTAATTCAACAAGCAGTTCGTCCGCTTCACTTGCCTCAAGCTCACCCGGAACACCTCTTATTATAACCTCACTGTCCCCAAACACCTCACATTCAAAGCCCATATCATACAAAGTTTCTTTACATTCCTCGAATTCTGAAAATTCATTTGAGCTTAAACGAACAATTACCGGCTCAATCAGCATTTGACTCATCACCTGCTTTTGTGCCATATCTCTCCTAAGCTCCTCATACATCAGTCTTTCATGTGCTGCGTGCTGGTCTATAAGCAGCATTTTATTATCCTTTTCAACTATTATATAAGTATCAAAAATCTGTCCCGCTACTCTGAAATATTCTTCATTGAATATATTTTCCGGCTCATCAGTTTCACTTGTATATGCTGCTTCCGACCTGAACTCTACCGCATCTGTAATTTCAGCTTTAAATTCTTCCGATTTTTCGACTAATTCCGGCTGTTGTTCTGCAGCTTCCGTCGACTCCACGGTGCTTTCATCATTTTCCCCGATTCTTTTTTCTGCTCTGGCTTCTATTATTTTTTCATCAGTCGCCGCATCATTAAAGCTTAGTATCGAGGATACCTGTTCTTCATCATTCCTGGCTATCTGCTTTGTAATTCCAATTGAAACAATCGGTTTACCTTCCTCTTCCTGATACATCGGTTCATCAAATATACCGTCGTTAAATGCTCTTTTTACACTTTCGCTAAAAGGATTTATATTTGATTTGTTATCTTTTATATATTTATCCCTTTTCTGCTTATCATTTGACTTTAAATCTGAACCTGTTATATATGATGACTCATCTTCACCATTTAAATTTATTTTAAATTTATTTTTAGGTCTTTGTGATGTCTCCTTTTTCGGATACTCTTTAATATTTTTCGGTAAATTTTTTGCAATCTCTGATAAATCAAGCTGTTCCTTTGATGTGTCTCTTTCAAATAGAATTTCACCTGTTTCTTCATCAACTCTTGTTATCTCCGGAACGTTAGGCAATGCATATAACGCATTCTTAACACCGTAATACACTGCATTTCTGACATCTTTCTCATTTGCAAATTTAACCTCAAGCTTTGTAGGATGAACATTTATATCCATAAGCTGAGGATTTATCTCGATATTTAAAACTGCAACCGGAAATTTTCCTATCATAATTTGATTTTTATATGCATCCTCAACTGCTCTGAAAATCATTGCACTTTTTATATATCTCTTATTTACAAAAAAGCTTTGGTAGTTTCTGTTTGGACGTGATATATTTCCTTTACCTATTAATCCCGTAACATGAACTCCATTTGCCTCATAATCTACTTCAAGCATACCCTTTGCATAATCTTTTCCGTAAGCGGTATAAACGGAATTCTTCAGATTGCTGTCCCCCGGAGAAAAAAGCTTTTCTTTACCGTTCACAATCAATCTGAACGATATTTCGGGATGTGCAAATATGCAGCGTGTAATAATATCTGTTATATATCCTGCCTCAGTTGCATCTTTTTTCAAGAATTTCAGGCGTGCCGGAGTATTATAAAACAGATTTTCTACAATTACGCTTGTTCCGTCCGGAATACCTGCCTCTTCCGAAGAAAGTATCTCACCGCCGCAGCAGGTGACGCAAATTCCCTCTCCATCCTTTTGCTTGGTATACAAGCTAACCTGTGCGACTGCACCGATAGAAGAGAGTGCCTCCCCTCTAAAGCCCAATGTATATATTGCATCTAAATCCTCGTCTGTCTGAATTTTACTTGTAGCATGACGCAGAAAGCAAATTCCCGCATCATCTTTATTCATTCCTTTACCATTATCCGTAACACGCAGATAGCTTACACCGCCGTTACGCAATTCTATGGTAATAGTTGTTGCTCCGGCATCTATACTGTTTTCAACCAATTCCTTAGCAACACTTGCCGGACGCTCTACAACCTCTCCGGCAGCAATTTTATTTGAAAGTTCTGTATCTAATACATGGATTATTCCCATTGCCGTAACCACTAAATCCTTTCGTATAACTATATTCTGATTTTTATTAATATTATTTTACCATAAAACTCGTCATATGTCAATTTTCATACGAAAAATAAAAACATTGATGAGCAATTTTCAATATGTGTAATGAATTAATTTCTTTGCAAATTATAATTTAGCTATAAAACAAAAGGTGCGGTAAAACCCACCTGAGTTTTACCGCACCTCTTATTTTATGAATGTAACCGAATTTCTGAATTACAATGATGTCCAAACCATTGCCTCTACCAAATCATTTGCCGAATCAAAGCCTGCCGGTACATCAAAGTCAACTGTCAATTCATTTGAACCGATATTTACTCTGTCTCCAAATGTCTTAACCACCTTAGCAGCCTTAAGTCTGCCATCCTGACCCGAAATTGTAAGGATTACAGCAACATCATCATTATAGTAGAAGTTCTTGTCAAGATATATTCTTACAATCTTATTTCCTTCTTCATTGATACCTATATTGGTTACATTGAAGATTTCTCTTGACTGTAATGTAATCTCTGCACTTGCCGAAATTGTATCGCTTACGCTTGCTCTGACAGTAAGTGTCTGAGCAGCTGCCATAGCTGTTGCCGATACAAGACCGCTGTCGCTTACAGTTACGGAACCGTCTAAAATCGGAAGCATACTGCTGTCAAGTACCTCCCATGTTAAGCCTGTGTAATCAGCTAACGGGAGTCCGGCTCTTGTTGCCGATGCACTGAACTGTGCTGTTCCGCCGGCAAACATAAAGCTTCCCGGTGCTGTAATTTTTATTGCATCCGGCTTTGCTATTGTAACCTTGAGGTTATCAATTGTGGCACCAGCTGTTATTCTAAGTTTTCCGTAGGTAGCATCATTTCTTCTGCTTACATCTTTCTTTGATGCAACAAGCTGCTTTTCTGTTCCATTATACTTATAAACATTGTAGCCTGACTCCTTGCCGTTTAAGTAAAGAATTTCTACATGATACCATGCATCAATATCAAAATCCTCTCCCTCAACAATCGTTGTCCAGTTACTGCCGCTTGTCTGCTGTCCTATATATCCGCTGTGATAACGAATATTTATATTTTCCTTTGCTCCGTCATTTCTCAAAAGTGTCAAGCCGCAGCTTTCAGTTTCTGAGAACTTAATATCAAGCTCTGTTACAGAATATTCTGTCTGATTACCGAATGTGAAATCAAGTGTATCATTTACCTTGTATGCCTTTGAACCGTCCCATGACTCTGCAAATTCTGTATTTGCCACCGTTGTTTCGCAGGCATCACTTGCCACTACTGTTTCAATCTGACTTTCCGGCCATTCAATTGTTACAGGTGCCGAGCCGTAAACCGTACCGCTCTTTGATGATGCTCTTACTGTTATGCTCTGCGGAATAACACCCTCACCAACTGTCAGTACACCGTCTTCAGCCTTAATATTTACGTTATTATTCTTTTCAAGACCGTTTGCATCGTAAATGCCCCATACTACATCATCAGATGTCACATCAGCTGTTACATCATCGCCGTCCTTTGACGCTGTAAATGTATAGTTCTGAGACTTTCCCGCTTTTATAGTATTGTCGCCTGAAACTATAATCGTATCAAACTTTTCTCCGCTTACATCGACAGACTTAACATGAACCTGCTTTGAGCCGTAAAGCTCCTTGTCTCCGAATATTGCCGAAGCACGAACAGTTACCGTTGTATCAGGTGTATCGATTGATGCTGAAAGCACACCGTTCTCAGTTATCTTAATATCATCATTTTCATACGGTGCTGTATCATCCTCATTATATACTGCCCATGTTACAGGATACTTTGTCACCTCTGCATCTAATCTTGTCATAGTATAATCAAATGCAAGTGTCGAACCGGCATTTACTTCATCCGAGTCCGAAGTAAGATTTATTACATCCGGCTTTTCAAATACAAGCTTTACATTATCCAAGCTTACATCATGTGCACCCATTCCGTTAAGACTTCTGCCCTCCGAAGCAAGGTTACGCATTTGGAATTCTGTTGTTTCCTGAACAAGCGTCTTTACACCGTCAGCATAGCTGTAAAGTCTGAATACAGGTTTTTTATTTGTATTTCCGCTTATACCCTCTATTTCTGCACTGTACCATGTACCTACTTCTATATCACCCAATGTCTGATAGCTGCTGCTTGATGTTGCAGTCTGAAGCTGTCCGCTTGCCGAACGTGTAAAGATAGGTCCAACCTTATCTACACCGCTGCTCTTATACTTCGGGATTTCAATATATCCGTTCTCATTATCAAAGCAGAAATCAAATCCAAGATAAAATTCCTGAGTTGAATTTATGCTTGTATCCATGAATATTTTCTGTACTTCACCTTCACCGGTTTTTAAAGCCTTTGTACCGTCTATCGGGTTATCTACAGTACCTTCTTCATCATATGTCAGATTTATGCTTGGAATATCATATTACGCATCGGCATAATCTGCCATTGCCGGCACAGCTGCGTATGCAGCTATCATTGATGCTGAAAGTATCATTGATATTACTTTTTTCATTTTCTGCTTACCTCCTTACTGTGCCGGATTTACCGTAATGTTTAATGTATGATTTACATCATCCTTAGTGAAGCCCACTCCTGCATAGCCAAGCATCATTTCAAGGTTTGCAATCATTACGCCATTTTCCATTCTCGGCATATCTATACACTCTGTATAATCGCTATTATCAATAAGAACCTGGTTTCTGTTCTCCTCATACTGATATGTATGACCGCCTGCCGAAACCTCAAGTGTAGCCGGTGTCACATCCTTGTTGTATGTCATTGTAAAGCCTGCTGCACCTGCATCCTGAGCCGCCTTTAATATCTCATAAATCGGACCGAATACTGTATCCATCATTCCCAAATATGACTTCGGAATGTTTTCAAGCTTTGTGCCGTTAAGGTATACATCATAATATACTGTGTTGTCCTCTTCCTTAACTGTTACAGCCTTGCTCCAATCTATAACAAACTTATTATCCATAAGTGCCTTCATAGCCGGAACTGTTGAATCAACCGGAGCATCTGATAATCCCGGTGTAAGGTGTGACTGAAGCTGTGTTGTAAGTCCGCCTTCTGTTTCTACTGCATTTGATGTTATTGTTGCCGAAACAGGAAGCATTCCGTCCATTGAAGCCTCTAATGTGAATGTACCCGCATTTCTTGTTGAACGTACGAATATTCTGTTTGTACCGTTTTCTGCGTATACATAGTTCTTGCCTATTGTTGTTTCATTGTTCTTTGTTCCGCCAAAGTAGTTTGATAAGCCTTCTGATTCTGAAGTGTTCTGTAAGCAGTTTGCACCTGAACCTCCGTTATATCCGCCGAGGAAAGTACCATCACCCGAATATGAAAGATTAATCTTATCGTAGTTTAATGCACACACATTTCCGTTCTTATCAAGAACCTCAATATCAAAGTATGCAATATCCGAACCGTCCGCTCTCCAGTCTGCAGCTGAATTTCCGTCTGCATCTGTCTTAACTGCTGTATGCGGAGTTACTCTTAATGTAACAGCATCATATGTACGCTTAACCTCATCTGATGCAACCTCTGTGCCTCTTGCGTCATATGCCTTTGCAATTACCGCATCACCCTGTGTTACATCAATGTTATCAAACTGATAAATGAATGTGTTATCTGCTGTATCATCTGTTCCTAAAAGTGTTTCTTTATCTCCGTCAATTCTGTAAAGCTCAACCTTCTTTACATTTGCCGAACCTATTACATATACACTCTTCTTAAGCGGGTTACGCTTTGCAGTCTTGCTTGTAAACTTCTGATAATATCTCTTCTTATCATCCGATACACTCTCATATCCCGGAATAACGGTCTTTTCTGTTTCAAAGTAATTATATGTATCATCGCTAAGCTGCGGATATGACCAATGACCTACAACATGAACAGCTGCCTCATTTGACTGTGCTGCCTTTGTTCCCTCGAACATTTCCTTCTTCTGACGAACCGGATCGACACGTCCCGATGTACGGCAGTTCTCTGTTGCTGTATTTCTTGTATGCATGTTTGAATCTGACCAAATCATCATAGCAGCTGCCGAATATACGCTGTCGCCGTTACCTGCACGATTACTGAAATATCCGTTGTACTCTCTGAGGTTGTTAAGAATAGCATCCTCCTGAGTTTCATCCCAAACGTCATAGCCGTCTGTCTTTCCGCCTGTTGAAATATACTTATTTACATAGTCATAATCCGGAGGTGAGAAGTTATCCCAAACTCTTCTCGGTGATTCATCACGGGCATACTCTGTTTCCATAATCGGACCCATCTTACCGTTTGCTTTCATTGACTCAATCGCCTTCTTAGGTGACTCATTTCCTCTGTTTGTACCATACATTGTACCTGTATAGTTATAATCATAATTCATCTGGTCAGCTGCTGTTGCCGATCTTGCACCGATAAATCTCATGCCGTTAGGGTCAATTTTTTCTCTGAGCTGTGCCATTTCATTGGCTTTTTCGGCTGTACCCATAGGACTGTTTCCTGTTTCCCAGAAGATGATTGACGGATTGTTACGATAGTATATCATAACGTCACGCATAGCTTCTGTTCTCTGACTCCATTTTCTGCCGTCCGGAGCATTACCTTCTTTATCACCTGCCGGGCAAGCAATTGCGACACCGTATTTATCTGCCGCACGCACATCTGTCGGACGAGGAGCGGTATGCATCCATCTTACAAAGTTTGCGTTAGAACCCTTTAAAAGTTCCATGTCATAATCACTTAACCAATCCGGAGCAATTCCGAGTACCGCCCAGCCGTTCGTGGAACGCTGTGCATAACCTCTCAGCCATACATATTGGTCATTTATTTTAAGTCCTCCCGATACACTGTAGCTTACCTTTCTGAAGCCTGTTTCATGTGACTTAACATCAAGAACCGTTCCGTCACTGTCTTTTAAAATTGTATATACTGTGTATAAATACGGGTCATCCAATGACCAGAAACGCAAATCACTTGCCTTATACGATGCTGTGATATGTGTTACATCAGGAGTATTTATCTGTGTTTTGTTCAGTGCAATAACATTTCCCCCTTCATCGGTATCATAAACATCATTTTCTACCGCTGTTTCATATACAACACCCTTATCCGATGCTGCCGCAGCATTTTTTACGTCACTTTCAAAATTGTATTTTAAAATTCCGTCCTTATCAACAACAGCTACTTCAAGAGATAAATCCTTTGCCAAATCCGACTCATTTCTCACTTCGGCATCCACATTTATAGTTGCGGAATTTGTTCTTGTATTATAATCCGTACCGTAAATATATGTACCGGTTGTTTTCAAATTATTATACAGCGGAAGAGTCTGATATATATCGCTGCTTACATAAAGCTTTGCATCATATACAAGTCCGTCCTGAGTAGGATTAAATTCATTTGTATTCCACTGGTATACAGAACCGTCTCCGGCACCCCATTCACTGCCCGGCTTTGTTTCATGCAGATATACACTCGCATCTCTTGCCGAA
>USPO01000016.1 GCA_900556575.1 uncultured Eubacteriales bacterium | reverse complement strand
AGATTTTCACCGTTTCCTGAAAGTTGTTCACCATGTTGGCGGCAGATGCATTTTTCTCAGAGGACGGATTGGGTCTTGATATTGCAAGATACAATCTTGGAGGCGGTGATGATCCGACGCATAATCATGTAACCCGTTCGGATTCAAAGGTTCCGGGAGTATGGAGTACCTTTGAATTAACAAATGACGGCAAGGATGTTGATATTACATATGATATTACAAAGGATCAAAATCAGCTTAATATTGCAAAGGCGGCATTGAATGCAAATCCGAGCCTTTATTTTGAGGGATTTTCAAATTCCGCACCGTATTTTATGACAGTAACAGGCTGTTCAAGCGGAGGAGATCCGGCAGACAGCGATAACTTGAATGCAGATATGTACGATGATTTCGGCAAATTTATAGCTGATGCGACTAAGCTGTTTAAGGAACAGGGAATAGAGTTTAAGAGCTATTCACCGATGAATGAGCCTGATACAAATTACTGGGGCGTCAACAGTCCGAAACAGGAGGGCTGTCATTTCTCGCCCGGAGAAAGCCAGTCAAAGGCAATTGTTGAAACAAGGAAAGCACTTGACAATGCAGGCTTAAATGATGTACTTGTTGCGGGAATGGACGAAACGGATATTAATAAGACTGTAACGAACTATGCTAAGCTTACAGATGAGGCAAAGCAGGATTTGGGAAGAATCGATACACATACATACAGCGGCTCAAACCGTGCCGGAGCAAAGACAACAGCCGTAAATGCCGGCAAGGATTTATGGATGAGTGAGGTTGACGGCGGCTGGGATATGTTCGGTCTCGCAGGCAGAATTATTACCGATATGAACGGTATGCAGCCGGCGGCATGGGTAATGTGGGATATTGTTGATAAACATAAGGACTCAAATTTCACAGATCCAAGCGGAAATAAATCAGAAGCGGGCAATAAGCTTAATGCGACAGACTCACTTTGGGGTGTAGGCATGGCGGACCATGACACCGAAACACTTGAACTTGCAAATAAGTATTACGGTTTCGGTCAGTTTACGAAGTATATTGAGCCGGGAGATACGGTCATCGCGTCATCAAACAATACATTGGCAGCATACAACAAAAAGAGCGGAGATATAAAGGTTGTAGCGGTAAACAGTTCATCGGCGGATGCATTATATACATTTGACCTTTCCGCATTTACAAATGTAGGAACAGAGGTTGAAGAAATCAGAACAAACAATAAAACGGGAAATGATGCGGAACATTGGAAGAGTATAGAGGGAGAAGCTCAGCTTGACAATAAGAAGATAAGCACAACATTAAAGGCGGGTACTATTACAACCTACGTTGTAAAGGGCAGCGGTGCTACTGAATACGCATATATTACAGGCGGCGGAAATGAAATTTCATTGGGTTCATCGGTTCAGCTTGGAATAAATAAGAGTTTCGACGGAGACGTTGTCTGGAGTTCGTCAAATACTGAAATAGCAGAGGTTACAGCAGATGGTCTTGTAACAGCGAAGAAGGACGGAAGTGTAACAATAACAGCCAAGATTGGCGATTATACATTTACAAGAGATTTTACAGTTCCGTTATATAAGCTTTCGGGTACAGCCTCGTGGGGCAATGACAGCAGTCGTCCTAACGATAATGCAGATTATACAAAGGCGGCAGACGGAAATTTAGATACATATTTTGACGGAACAACCGGAGGTTATGTAGAGTATGACTACGGCACACCGTTCAAGCCGTCAAAGATAAAGCTTGCGGCAAGATCGGGAAACGGTATGCCTGAAAGAACGGTAGGTGCAAAGGTACAGGGGTCAAATGACGGTATCAGCTGGACTGATTTATATACGGTTAAATCAGCACTTGCAGCCGGTGTATATACCGAAATTCCGGCATCAGAACTTGAAAATGACAAGGCTTACAGATATTTCAGGTATATAAATGAGACGAATATGGCAAATATTGCAGAGTTCTCAATTGAAGGCGATGTATCAAGCGATGTTCCGGAGAATGCACCGTCAATAAAAGATATAGCGGAGTTTACAGACAATTTTGAAGGAAATTCAAATATATTCAATGCCGATGCGGGCAGTCTCACATCGGATGGAGCACAGGTATATGCATCAAATCTTAGCCGTTTCGGAAATGTATTTGTTCCGGTAAAGACAACAGCTGCGGCAGAAACAGACACAATTGAACTTAAATCAAATGAAATGTTCAGATATGAGTTCGATATGTTTGCAGGCTGGGAAAGCGGCGGTAAGGATAACACCTTTGCAATAAAGGATAAGGACGGAAATGAAATTGCGGCTCTGTATATCACAGGCGGCGGATATAACTTCAATCAGATAAGAATAGGTGGAGAGAACGTTCTTTCCGCATCAACAATAGCTCAGAGCAGAAGTAATCCAGGTACAAACAAAGCAGGTGCTAACGGCTGGAATGCAAGCGGTCAGCCTTATGTTAATACGGTAGGCTACAACAAGCATGTAACAATTACAATTTCAGGCACAGGCGCCGTAAGTATTACAGCAGCCGGCGGCATGGAAGATACAGCTGTTACGGGAATACTAAATACACCTGTTTCAATTAAGTCAATTGAACTTACAGGCAGCTATAACTCAGCAAGAGAACGTGTGGTATCGTATGATAATATGGATGCTGATGTAATCTCCTATGCTGAGGAACTTCCGGCACCGTCAGTAACACCGGAGCCGACAGCAACTCCGGCACCGACAGATGCACCGGAAATTCCGGCAAGCGGTGAGCTTATCAATCTTAACTTTGATAACGGTGACCTTGCAAGCACATCGTCATACGGAAAGGCAGAGGGTTCACCAAAGTTTGTTACGGACGGTGACAATAAGTGCATTTATTTTGACGGAACAAGGGCAGCAGCTTTAAAGCTTACAGATGCAAATGGAAATTCGCTCCTCACAGGACAGAAAAACCTTACAATCAAGTTTAAGGTTAAGCCGGAGGGAACAGGAACATCATGGTGGTTCTTTGCAGCACCTAACGATAATGCACAGACGTATCAGAAGGAACAGTATCTCGGTGCAATGACAAGCGGTTCAAATGTTACTGTTGAAAGATACAATAATTCGGGTTCAAGAAGTCAGTCATCATCAGGCACATTTAAGGCGGATGAATGGAACGATATAATGATTGTTGTAAAGGATAATACAACAGAATTATATATTAACGGTGCAAAGGCGGCAGAAACAGAGTCAAGCGTTGACATTTCAAATATGCTCGGAGAAAGCTCGGTGGCATATATAGGACTTGCAAACTGGGGTTCAGGTGAATTTGCCAAAGGCTATATAGATGATTTTGTAATAACAAATAAAATATCGGAAAACCCGCTTGCAGAGCTTGATTTAGGTGATTTATCAAATGTAACATCGGATATTGACCTTCCAAAAACTTTAGAGGACGGCACAGCAATTACATGGACATCATCAGATACAGGTATAATTGCAAATGACGGTAAGGTTACAAGAGCAAATGAAACAAAGCAGGTTACCTTAATGGCATCTGTTACTGTAAACGGTGAGGTATCAACACGCAGCTTTACGGCGGAGGTAAGAGGCTTGGCAGCATGCATGGAGGATTTGCTGATGGAAATACAATACGTTATTCAAGCAGCTATAATCCGGGTAATGAAGCAGGACATATTTCAGTGGCATTGTACAGCAATGACGGCAGACTTCTCGGAATAGAAAGAGATAAGTCAGAAGGAAGCTTTAATGCAGAGACAGGAACATATAAAGTAAGTGCGTACTTATGGGAGGAGAACAATGAGCCTATGCATGATACGGTGTCAAGAACTGTAAAGACAGGAGAAAAGATAAATACAGAAGCATATTTATTTGCTCACTTTGTAGGTACGGAAAGCAGTGCGAATGAAGAACAGATTTATTTCTCCGTATCGGAGGATGGTCTTAATTGGACTACACTCAACGATAATCAGCCGATTCTTATAAGTGATAAGGGAGAAATGGGAGTAAGAGATCCGCATATCATAAGAGGAGAAGACGGAAAGTATTTTGTTATTGCAACCGATTTAAGCATATATAACCGAAGAGATGACAAGAACCGCTGGGGAACTTGTCAGACAAGCGGTTCAAAGAGTATTGTTATTTGGGAAAGCGATGATTTAGTAAATTGGAGTGATTCAAGACTTGTAAAGGTAGCTGCGGATAATGCGGGCTGTACATGGGCACCGGAGGCAGTATATGACAGCGAAAGAGATATGTATATGGTGTTCTGGGCATCAAAGGTATCTGATGATAACTATGCCACACAGCGTATATACAGAAGCTTTACAAAGGATTTCAAAGAGTTCATGGCACCGGAAGTATATATTGACGGCGGAAATATAAGCAATATTGATACTACAATAGTAAATGATAAGGGTGTATATTACCGTTTCACGAAAAATGAGAGTAAGTCATCTGTAACAATGATGGCAAGCACATCATTAGAGCATGGTTGGAAAGATGTTGCTACATATACAATTGACGGAGTAGCCGGAAATACCGTAACCGGCTATGAAGGACCGACAATTTATAAAACAAATGGTTCGGAAAGCTGGACTCTGCTTTTGGATTACTATTCAAAAAGTCAGGGCTATAAGCCTTTTGTAACAGATGATATAACAAAGGGCGAATTTAAATCGGTATCTAATTTTAAAACAGATACAAAGTACCGTCACGGTACAGTAATGCCTATTACAAAGGCTGAGTATGATAAGCTTGTAGAAAAGTACGGTAAATAAAAGTACGGTAAATAAAAGCGAGGGCATCTGCAAAATTTTATTTTGCAGATGCCCGATTTTTAATATCCAAATCTCTCAAAGTCCGATACAGTTTTAACTGATACAGTCACACCGTCACCTAAAGGAAGAATCGAGCTTTTAAGCTGCGGATGCTTGCATAGGGTGTCAATAAATTCTCTTAAACGAGATACGATTGTAATTTTTCGGCGGATAACATGATTATCGTCCGCTGTCATGCCTTTATATAGGACATTATCACTTATCAAAAGACCGCCTTTTTTTAAAAGTCTTACACAGTCATCAAGCATAAAATAATAGTGGGCTTTAGGACCGTCAAGGAATATCATGTCAAAACATTCATCTTCATCAATATAAGATACATAGTCTTTTGCATCAGCTTCAATAACCTTTATTCTATTATTTAATCCGGCTTTTTCAATATTTGCTCGTGCAAGTTTAACCATTTCCGGACTGTATTCAAGAGTCATAATTTCAGAAGTCGGATCTGAATTATTTGCCATAAGTATTGCAGAATATCCTATTGCACAGCCTATTTCAAGAATTTTTTTTGGTTGCTTTAATGCGCACATTGTCTCAAGAAATCTTGCACTTTCGGGTTCGATTATCGGAACATGATTTTCAAGTGCGTATTTTTCAAGCTCATGCATGAAATCATTGCTATGTGTACTGTGACTCCTTAAATAGTCTGTTATATACGGCGGTACTATTGCTTCTAAATCATATTCAATCATATTTTATTCCTTTCATCATTGGTTTTCTACCTTTACAGCAGAGTCTGTGGAATTCATTGCAGCGAGATGCTCTTCGTATGTTTTTGAGAATATATGCTTTCCGTCTTTGCCTGCAACGAAGTACAGATAATCTGTGCTTTCAGGTTCTAAAGCAGCTTTTATACAGTCAATTCCCGGGTTTGCAATAGGTCCTGCCGGAAGTCCCGAATATAAATATGTGTTGTACGGAGAATCAATCTGTGTATCGGCAATTGATAATACTGCTTTTCTTTCGCCCAATACATATTGCACCGTGGCACATGACTGTAACTTCATATTTTGCTTTAAACGGTTGTAAAATACACCGGCAACCTTAGCGCGCTCTGTATCACTGTTTGTTTCACGCTCAATTATGGATGCCATTGTAATTACGTTATCCAATGTCATTCCCGAAACGGGCAGGCTCGAAATTTTTGATGTCATTTCTGATGTTACATTATCGTTAAATTCCGATAGCATCATATTGATAATATCATGTGCCGAAGCGTTTTCAGGTATAATATATGTGTCCGGATATAAGTATCCTTCAAGTTTATACTGCCTCTCGGGAAGATTTTTTAAGAAATCATATCCGTAGTCGTCATTAACGGCAGCATCAAATTCTTCGGCTGTGCAAAATCCCTGAGATACTATGCGTTCTTTAATTTGTTTTTGCTCAAAGCCCTCGGGAATTACAAGTTTATTTGTCGAACGGTTATCAGAGCATAGAAGTTCAAGAATATCCTTGTAACTCATACCGCTGATTATTTCTATCGTTCCCGGTTTTATTGAGGCGGAATATCCGCCGTTTTTGGCATCGAGTTTGAACAGAAACGGATATTTAATTACTCCCGCCTGTTTCAGCTGTTCCGCTATTACTGAAGCACCCGAACCGTTCACTATATCAACAGTTATGCTGCCGTTTGCAATCTTGACTCCCGAACGGTCTGACATCATAAGTCCTCCGAAGCTGCCTGCTGCGGCTATAACTGCAAGAAGTATGATTGTGAAGATTAATCCTCCATGCGATTTCTTGGTGTGTTTTTTTATTGCCATAAATATTTCCCCCTTTCAAAAGTTATATTTATTTGGCATTTTGTTTTTTGACTTTTTTATTCTTAGCGAGAGAAGTTTCCGCTGATTTATTATGCTCTGTAATATGCAGCTTTTCACTGAGCCTAATAAGGCTGCCCTTAAATCCGTATTTTACAATAGGTGTTTCAATATAATTAGTAACAAGTACACCGATTATAACAGATGCACTAAGGCATATAAGCGTCAGTCCGTCCATTGCATTTCTGTCATTCATTACCGGATTTTGTGTTGTGTACGGTATGTTATGATTTTTTAGGAATATGTATATATTCTGATGCCACAAATATACTGTGTATGATATTGAGGAAAGAAATACGAAAAACTTATTTCCCCAAATCTTCTTTTCCCAAAATCCATAAGAAAAGCATGCAGTAAGGAGGAAAAGAGCAATAAGTGCTGAAAATATTCCTCTGTAAAGAAAGCGGAAATAGACATCTGAGCCTATACCCTGCGGGAATGATGCTTTTCCAAGCCACTTTATATATCCGTATACGGTGAATATACATAAAGCAGAAATAATTGTCATACAAAGCTTTAGTTTGCCGATATAATTTACCTTATTCCTTATGTATACAACAAAATATGCCGAAATCATACCGAATGCAAATACGTCAAAATATATTGGTGTAATTGCGGATATTTGAGCTGGTGAAATGTTTATGTTCATCATCAGTAATAATCTTAAAATTACGGCAGTAAAAATCATTCCTATAGCTGTAAGCACGGGCTTTTTTCTGAATGGTATACATATCAAAGGAAATAGCAAATAGAACTGTACTTCAACGCTCATTGTCCATGCTGTACCTATTGTTGTTCCGAGTGTGGCGGAGTCAAAGTTATGTATAAACAGCAGATGCATTATAATATTTCTTGCTGTGCTTAAAAAGTTTTTCGGGTCGTACATTCCGCCTACATATGAGAATGTAGGAACGATAACCGTAAAAAGTAGAGCAATTATATAAGCCGGGTATATTCGCCTTGCACGCTTAATGAAAAAGTTTTTCCATCCTTGAAATTTACTTTCGCTAAACATATCTCGTGCGATAGGGTAAAACAGGCAAAATCCGCTCAGCACAAAGAATGAATCAATTGCAACATAGCCGTAACGCTGAAATATTTCAAAATTAAAGAGATATTTATTAGGTCCTATCTTTAGATTGTAGAATATCCAGCTTTGCTGAAAGGTATGGAACATTACTATAAATATAAGTGATAATGCTCTCATTCCGTCAAGAGCATAAAGATACCCCGGAATATCATTTTTTCGGCTGTTCATTTTTGTCATCCTCCTTTGCGGCAAAATATTTGGCTGTTAAAACTGTAATTATAATCATTGCAGCAATTGCGATTAAACCAATGAGCATAATTTTAGGCATAGGACCGCAATTTTTGATTGACCATTGTATTCGTGCTATGCCATTTTCGGGCAGAGAATTGTCTGCAAAGGCAATACAGGGAAACAGCCAGCACAGAACAGAAAAAACTGCAGCGGTGATTTTTTTCATATAGATTCCTCCATAATTTATACTTTATATGTAATATACCAATATAATAACATATAATCGGGTATTTTGTCAAGTGTTCGTGAATTTTGCATAAAAAATGTGGGCTGAGGTAAAACTCATTTGAATTTTACCTCAGCCCCGACAATTAATCGTTATTTTCTTGTGCCTTTAAATAATCATCAAAGGTTTTATATTCAGCCTTGTGCTGCTGCGGCTTGAAGTCAGCCTTATATGTTGTTGTATAGCTGCCTTTTTTTTCTGCGGTAGTTGACGGCTGATGTGTGTTTTCACTTTCAGTTGTCTGTACAGCTGTATTTGCACGGTATGGCTTTCTCGGCTTTCTTGCCGGTCTTACCGGACGGTTCGGCTTTTTCTTGAAACTTCTGCGAACATTCTTTGGAGCGATAACTACTTTTCTGAACGGCTCTGTACCGACTGAGAAAGTTGTTACTGTTTCGCTGTCCTGAAGATTAGCGTGTATAATTCTTCTCTCGTAAGGACTCATTGGTTCTAAAGTAAATTTCTTTCCTGTCTTAGTTACTTTATCGGCTAATCTGTTCGAAAGAACTAAGAGAGCCTCTGTACGCTTTTCACGGTAGTTTTCAGTATCAATAGTTACCTTTATGTAGTTCTCTGTCTGCTGGTTGATTACAAGTGATGTAAGGTACTGTAATGAGTCGAGAGTATCTCCTCTCTTACCGATTACTATACCCATGTTTTCACCGTCAAGGTTTACAAGAAGTGTATCCTCTGACTGCATTTCTGCTGTAATCTTAACGTCAAGCTGCATTGCGTTTAAAAGGTCTGATAAGAACTTTGTTGCAATTTCTTCCGGCGGAATGCCCGAAATTTTCTTCGGTGTTGCCGGTCTTTCTTCCGGCTTAGGTGCTGCCGGACGTTCTGCCTTTCTCGGACGATCTTTTCTTGTGCGTTCTCTTCTGGGATGTCTTTCAAAACGTTCAGGTCTTGCCGGTCTTTCCGGCGAAGTATCATCAGCAGCCTTAGGTGCTGCACTTCTCTGTTCCGGCGGAAGCTTATATTGCTTTACAGGCTTAATCGGTGCCGGAGCAGCTTCCTTTTTAGGCTTTGCAGCTGAACGGCTTTCACCCTTTAATTCCGTAATAGGTGCCGGAGCATTTTCTTTTATCTCTGTCTGTGATACGGCCGGAGCTTTCTTCTCCTGCGGAACAGCCGGAGTGAATTTCTTTTCTTCTTTTGTTTCAAATGACGGTTTTACCGGAGCAGCTTTTGGTGTACTCGGTTTTGAAGCCGCTGATTTTGCAGCCTCAATTACGCTGTCCTTTATTGTTACATTAACTACGGCATCCTTTTTACCGAAACCTAAAAATCCGTTTTTGCCTTCTTCTATAATATCAACCGTTACATCATCTTTTGTAACACCCAATTCATTAAGTGCTTCGATTATTGCCTCGTCAACGGTTTTTGCGCTTTTTCTTGTGCTGTATTTGTTTGTTTTCAGGAACTGTGACAACTATTTCCTCTCCCTTCTTATCAAGAAATTTATTCAGGATAAGCTGCTGAATAATCTGCATAACTGAGCTGATAATCCAGTAAAGACCTAATCCTGACGGTAATGTAAATGTAAAGAATAAAGTCATGATTGGCATCATCCACATCATTGACTTATTCATGCTTGCTGCTTTGTCATCCTGCTTAGCCTTGTCCTGACCTGTTTGTGCCATAGTAATCTTGTTTGTTAAGATTGAGAATATAACGGCAAGTACCGGAATGAGAAGGATTAAAATTTTGCTCATATCCGAGAAGTCAAGGTGCATAATGTAGTTAAGTGCCGATGACGGTACGTGTGATAAATCAAGTCCGAGGAAGTTGAAGTTAATTGACCACGGGTCACCTGTACCAAAGTGCTGTGTTGCCCAGGTTGAAAGCTGAATTTGTGACATATTTGCAAGCTGTTCCTCTGTTTGATTTACGAGGTTTCCGGTTGCGAACATATCACGGAGCATATAAACCTTATCAATAGTTTCCTGGAGCATCCAGTCAACACCCTTTAAATATGAAAGCGGCTTCTGAATAACCTGATAAAGACCTACAAGAATAGGCATTTGGATAAACATAGGTAAGCAGCCGCCTGCCATAGAGATGTTATTGTCCTTATAGAGCTTCATCATCTCTCTTTGGAGCTTTTCCTGATCGTTTTTGTATTTTTCCTGAAGCTCTGCTAAATATGGCTGTATTTTCTGCTGTTTCTTCATGGCCTTCTGTGAGTGAATGTTAAGCGGGAGCAGAACCAGCTTAATCAAAATCGTGAAGATGATGATTGAAAGACCATAGTTTGCGACCAAGTTATAAATCTGCTGAATAATCCAGCCCATTGGACGCGTAATGATAAATTCGAACATATCGTTCCTCCAAATAGTTAATTCCCTGTAATTAATAAATTACGGGACCGGGTCATAGCCTCCTTTGCAAAACGGGTTGCAGCGCAGTATTCGCCATAGGGCGAGGAGACCTCCTTTAAAAGCACCGTATTTTTCAATCGCCTCAATCGCATATTGAGAGCAGGTCGGGGTAAAACGGCAGCATGCCGAACCCTTAAACGGTGAAATGCCGTGTCTGTATATTTTAATAAGAAAAATGAAAAGCTTTTTCATTTTAATCTCCTTTTCCAAAGCCGGGATTATTTATCTGCTTTATCTTCGTCCTTGAATAATCCGAGCTTATGGAATGAATATCTCAAATCCTTCCTTATTTGTGCTTCACATGAACCGACAGCACGTCCTCTTGCAACAAATACAAAGTCATATCCCGTACCGATGAAAGGCTCGATTTCCGTATATGCCGCTCTCATAAGCCGCTTTAATCTGTTTCTGACAACAGCGTGTCCCAAGGAAGTTGATACCGTAAGTCCGATACGGTTTGTATCTTTTAAGTGATTTTCCGATACATAGACCGCAACGTATGCTCCGGGCGAACGCTTTCCCTTGGAATAAAGGCGGCGGAAGTCTTTGTTAAGCTTTAAGCTGATAGTATTTTTCATTCTAAAAATCCCTTTTAGTTAAAAAGGCAAAAAGTAAAAGATTAACCAATACTTTTTGCCTTCATACTTTTAAAGTTACGCAGTTAAGGACTTTCTGCCCTTTCTTCTTCTGGCAGCTAATACCTTTCTGCCTGATTTTGTAGCCATTCTCTTTCTGAAGCCGTGCTCCTTTGAACGCTGACGCTTCTTCGGCTGGTATGTCATTTTCATGTCTTTGCACCTCCCTGCAGCAATATTAGTCTAACGACCCCAATCGGTCGTCTTGTTTTCAAAATAAATAATATCAGACACCTTTATCTATTATATAGGTTTTTTTCTGTTTTGTCAAGTGTTTTTTCGGATTTTTTTAATTTTTTTGTAAATTTTCCGTAACAGTCAAAATATATCGGCAGCAGGGGATAAAGTATAGATAAAAGTACAGATACTGCAGTTATATAAGACGGGTAATTATACAGAAAATAAATGTTCAGCCAAAGAACTATGCAAGCATCAGTATCTCATCATTTAAGGATATTTGTTCCTCGGTGTACTCCGTTTGAAGTTGTTTGGATGGATAATGTTTATTTGCACTTTCACGATAACCTCCGACAGCGTTTTTAATCTCCGTCTGAAGCTGTTCGGGAGTCTTTTCATGTACATGGTCAATTAGAACAATGCCCATATCCTGTGCTCTTTGGCGGATGTATTTAGCTGTGTTTTCAGAGCCTATGTATGTTGTAACAAGTATTTTTTTTGCATATTGTCCGCCGAATTTTTCAGCTACCGCCTGTAATTCGTATAGTGCCTCTTTTTTAAACTCACCGCTCTTGCAGGATATAAATACGGGTGTAACTCCTCGCATGGCTATGACATCTATCTCGTTTCTTGTCCCGCTGTTTCGGGTTTGAGATGTATTTCCCCAGTCTATCATAACACCTATATCAGAGTCTGAGAAAAAACTTTCACCTCCTTCTGTTATATTTCTTACATTAATATAAGTGTATAGTTCAAGCATGTTTCCAGCCTTTACAAACAAGTGCATAAGTTCACTGTTTTTGAATGTAAATGAAAACTTATTGCCGATAAGTTCAAAATCCTTAATAAAACCTATGCCCATAAGAGTTCTAAAGATTTTTACCGGAATATGCGTTTGCAAAAATGTTCCTGTAACGTGCCTTTTTGAAAATTCAGAGCTGCCTAGGCTAAGTCTTTGCATATATTGATTCCACCCGGAACAATTTTTAGAATATATTTTCCAAAATGTCATAACATCGTTTATAAATTCCTCGGACATACTCCATTTTGGATAGGTATCCTGTTTAACAATTGTTCCGTTGTGCAGCTTTATTGCCTCTTCGATACTCATTTGCGGCAGCTTATCCGGAATAGGGGGGATGCAGTTATAAATTCCTATTGCACGGCGGCTCGGAATATCGTATCTGAATATTTTAAGATTTCTTGAAACAGCAACATATCCCACAGCTGCGGCAATTACTTCATCTCCGCCTGTTAATTCAAATGCACAGTCCTCGTTTTCATTTACAATGTTTTCTATTTTTCTGATAACATCAATCATTTCATAGTCGTAAATGGTTATATATTCAAATTCGGGGAATAAACCTCGTCCATGTACAAAGTTTTCGATTGCCTTTCTCTTTTTTGTGGGTATCTTATAGCCGATAAAAATTAATTTATCAGGTTTAAATGCAAAGCAGGAAACTATATTTTCAATCTGCTCAGAATCGAATAATTCAATAATTGTTGTCATGAATGTCACCTCACTTATATGAAGGGTATCTTTTTAATATATTTTATCATTAAAGAAATACTGTGTCAATGAAATATAGTAAAAACAACTGAAAAATATAAAAAAATATCGGTGAATTTATCAATTCACCGATACACATCATATATACGCCATCAGAGGCTCGAACTCTGGACACCCTGATTAAGAGTCAGGTGCTCTACCAACTGAGCTAATAGCGCATTTCATTAACTTGTCCTCATCGCTGACGACTTATATATAATACCACACTTTTTTTGATTTGTCAATACTTTTTTTGAAAAAAATAAATTTTTTTTGAGGATTTAAGAATTTGAGTGTATAACAAATATAAATTTAAAATTACTCTTGAAAAAAATCATATAACATGGTATAATTTATCTATGAATATGATAGGCTGATAGCCGGAAAGGATTAATATATGAAAAAAGTAATGCTGGTTTTCGGAACTCGTCCGGAGGCAATTAAGATGTGTCCTCTTGTGAATGAGCTTAAATCAAGAAAAACCATAGAAACAATAGTGTGCGTGACAGGTCAGCACCGCCAAATGCTCGATCAGGTGCTTGAGGCATTCAAGGTTGTTCCTGATTATGATTTATCGATTATGAAGGAGCGTCAGACTTTGTTTGATGTTACCACAAATATCTTAAACAAAATCAAAGCTGTACTTGAAGAGGTAAAACCGGATGTTGTTCTTGTACATGGCGATACATCGACAACCTTTGTAACGGCACTTGCCTGCTTCTATCTCCAAATTCCTGTTGGTCACGTTGAAGCGGGACTTCGTACCTATAATATTTACTCGCCGTATCCGGAGGAGTTTAACCGTCAGGCGGTAGGAATAATTTCGCAGTATAATTTTGCACCTACCAACCTTTCGAGAGATAATCTTTTAAGAGAGGGAAAAAATCCCGAAACTATTTATGTAACGGGAAATACGGCAATTGATGCGTTAAAAACCACAGTAAGAGATGATTATCAGAACGAACATCTTGACTGGGCGAAGGATAGCCGTCTTATTATGATTACGGCTCACAGACGTGAAAATCTTGGAGAACCTATGAAGCATATGTTCAGAGCTATAAGAAGGATTATAGATGAACATCCGGATATTAAAGCCATTTATCCTATCCATATGAATCCGGCGGTAAGAGAAATTGCCAATGAAATATTGGGTGATGATGATAGAATTAGGATTATCGAGCCGTTGGAAGTTCTTGATTTCCATAACTTCCTTTCAAGAAGCTACCTAATTCTTACCGACAGCGGCGGTATTCAGGAGGAAGCTCCGTCACTCGGAAAGCCGGTGCTTGTTATGCGTGACACAACAGAACGTCCGGAGGGTATTGCAGCAGGTACATTAAAGCTTGTTGGAACAGAAGAGCAGACAATTTATGATACATTCAAACTTCTTTTGGAGAATAAGGAAGAGTATGATAAGATGAGCAAAGCATCAAATCCATATGGTGATGGACGTACAAGCGAAAGAATTGCTGATATTCTTGAAGGCAAAGAGGTTAACTACTAATGCAGGATAAGGAAGAATGGACAACGGTCATTAGACCTAAAACGGGCATATTTGATTTAAAGCTTAAAGAAGTATGGCAATATCGCGACTTGATATATATGTTTCTGAAAAGAAATTTTAATAGTGCATATAAGCAGACGATTTTAGGACCGCTGTGGTTTCTGATTACACCGCTTATGTCATCATCAATGTATAC
>USPO01000015.1 GCA_900556575.1 uncultured Eubacteriales bacterium | reverse complement strand
GTTTCGTCCGTTCTGCACTATTTTTCTACAACCCCAAGAGGCTGTCACAAAACTCTTTGAGTTTTGCAACAGCCTCTGTTTTTTATAAGGTTACAAATTGAACATATTTTATTTATTTTAACAATGAATTTATAAAAACAATGTATATTGAAATTTTTCCTTGAAAGTGATATAATTAGTATATTAACAGTTAGAATTCTAACTGTGGTAAAGGAGCGATGAAGTGAATTTGCATTATCTGCTTATGGCAGACCATACAATGCTGCAAAAGCAGCTGTATTCAAGTATAAAAAGCAGCGGACTCTCAATAGGGCAGCCTAAGGTATTGGATTATCTCAAAGAGAATAACGGTGCATATCAAAAAGATATTGCACACGGATGCTATATTGAGCCTGCATCTCTTTCAACTATACTTAACGGCATGGAGAAAAAGGGACTTATAAAAAGAACAGCTGACATTGGCAGCCGCAGGAATGTTAAAATTTATATGACAGATAAAGGACGTGAAATGTGCGGACTTGTTGCAGATAATTTTAAGGTTCTTGAAAATAAAGCTTTGGCTGATTTTTCTGAAGAGGAGAGAAAGCATCTGAATAATTTACTTATTAAATTACATAATAATTTGAGTAACTAATTTAAAGAAGGGAAGTTTTGTTTACATATGAGTAAAAAAGAAACAGCAAAAAGATACATTTTATTTATTATCAGCTTATTTTTTTCAGCAATGGGAGTTGCTTTGACGAAACATGGAGATTTGGGAGTTTCTCCAATATCATCCGTAGCAAATGTTTTATATATAAATAACGATGCAATACAGCTCGGAACGTGGCTCACAATATGGAACTGTGCATTGATTGTCAGTCAAATTGTAGTTTTACGTAAGGATTTTAAGCCTATTCAGTTGCTGCAAATCCCGCTTTCATTTTTGTTTGGAGTATTTACAAATTTGGGTATGAAGTTTGTTGCATTTATTCCGGTAGAAAATTATATTGTTCGTATTCTTATGGTTTTGTGTGGTGTAACAGTTCTTGGGTTTGGCATTTCGCTTTCTGTTACGGCAAATGTAATTTTGAATTCCGGAGAGGCATTTGTAAAGGCAATATCGGACAAAAGCGGAAAGGTTTTTGGAAATGTTAAGGTTGGATTTGATGTATGCTGCGTTGTTGCGTCTATCGTACTTTCACTTGTACTTCTTCATGGTTCGATACAGGGAACAAGAGAGGGAACTATAATAACAGCATTACTGACAGGATTTATTGTGAAATTTTTCTCAAGCCGTACGCAAAAGCCTATTAATAATATTTTAATAGATTGATATTAGATTAGAGAATATAAATAAAAAGCAAGTTACTATAAAAAAATACGGTGACTTGCTTTTTTGGAGAGATTTTATAATTTATCAATTAAATGTATTATTCATATTAGGGGGGAGAGAAATTACTGCTGCTCTCAAAAAAATGGAGAGAACAAAGAAAGCAGCAGTAATTAATGAGTCTACAATTTAATCGTTAATACCAATATTAGATTTTGTTAAACTCGATAAATTCAGTTGCAAAGTCATGCATTGAATAATTGACTTTAAAGCCCTTATTCATGAGCATTGTTCCCGAAAATACCTCATTTGTTTTACTGTTTTTGTACATTGCCTCCGGTTCGAGTCCACGGAGCTTAATTCTCTTATCCTTTGTATTTGCAACCGAAAGAATCTTGCAGGCAAATAATAAAGCTCTGCTCTTATCCTTTGATGTTACGGACCAGCTGCAGTAATTCGAGTTATACGGATTCAAAAGACGATGATAGTTTCCGTCACGAACAAGTTCCTGAATAGTTTTGTCATATTCAATTTGTGACTTGATTTCGTTAATTTCATCTTCACTCATCTTTGTAATATCGAGTTCATAGCCGAAAGTTCCGATATATGCTGTTTCGGCACGGGTTTTAAGCGTTGTTATACGTCCGTTCTGATGGTTTGGTGATGCCGTAACATGGGTTGATATTGAATAGGCCGGTGCAAACATAGATGTTGAATACTGTATCTTTAATCTTGCTCCGGCATCCGAATTGTCGCTTGTCCATATTTGCGGCATATATGCCAAAACTCCGGGGTCAAAACGGTTTCCGCCGGCACTGCATCCCTCGAAAAGTACATTCGGGAAACGTTCTGTTATAGCCGACATTATCCTGTAATATCCCAATATGTACTTGTGATTATATCCCGGATAAGGCATATCTGCCATCTGTCGGTTCATATCCCATTTTACGTATTCGATATTTGCTGTTCCGAGTATAGCCGAAACAGATTCTATTATATATTCACAAACCTCATCTTTCGATAAGTCAAGTATAAGCTGATTCCTGCCCTCTACCGGCTCACGCTCCGGTGTACGTATAATCCAGTCGGGGTGCTTTTTATATAATTCAGAATTGGCATTAACCATTTCCGGCTCAAACCAAAGTCCGAACATTAAGCCAAGCTCGTTGACTTTCTTTGCAAGTCCGTCAATTCCGGAAGGGAGCTTTTCATAGTTTACAAACCAGTCGCCGAGACTTGAGGTATCATCGTTTCTCTTTCCGAACCAGCCGTCATCGAGTACAAATAAATCAAGTCCTATTGCTTTTGCTGCCTTTGCCATTTCAAGAAGCTTTTCTTCTGTGAAATCAAAATATGTACCTTCCCAGTTGTTTAATAAAAGCGGGCGTGTCTTTTTTGCCCATTCGCTGCGGAACAAATGTGCCCTGAATACGTCATGGTATTCCTGCGACATATGTTCAAAACCGGTAGAAGAATAGCACATAACGGACTGAGGTGTGCAGAAATGCTCCGAAGGCTTTAAAACCTCATAGAATGTATTGGGGTTTATGCCCTGACGTATGCGTAATGCACCGAATTGGTCAACCTCTGCCGTTGTGGAATGGTTGCCGCTGTAAATAAGCGACAGACCGTAGACATCACCGTGTGTTTCGTCCGCTCCCTCTGTGCAAATCATGACAAAGGGATTGACCTGATGACCGCTGCCGCCCCTTGCATTATCTATTTCAACACGGAGTCCCTGACTTAGAGGTGTACGTTGCATATAGCGTTCTCTTGCCCACGCTCCGGTAAAGTATATTGCTTCGTAATCATCAATTGGAAGATCAAGATTTGCCGAATATGCAAATTCAAGCGGCATATCTGTATCGGAGGCATTTGTGATTACGGCATGACGTGCGATTACATCATATTCATCAAATACCGTATAGTAAAGCTTAACCTCAAGACCTATTTTATCATCCGAAAGAGTAATTTCTATTGTCTGTCCCTTTCCGTTTGAAAGGAGAGAGGGCATACCCTCAACTGAAGCCACGCCTTCGGTTATTTCGTACTTCTTAAATTTAAGCTCTGAAATCTTATTTCCGAATTTATTGATGATTTCATATGCTCCGGCACGAAGGTCGGAGTGTCCGTATGACGGATATTCCTGCTGATATACATCAAGTGAGCGTACATTTGATGTATATCCCAATTCTTCAAAAATATCCTGTTTATTTAATGAATAATCCTGATTGCTTATTTTGCCGCCGAAGTGATAGTTTATTAAATCACCTGGTTCATTTATATACATTACATAGCTTATGTTTTTTCCCATAAGATGAATAGTGTTTCCGTTTATTTTAATCATAGCAATACCTTTCTGTATAACCGCAGCTTAAGGACGGTTATATTTGTACTTTATCCGGAGACTGAAAATAAAACTTTTCAGCCTCCGTTTAAGCTGTATTTATACACAAGATAATATACCCTCAAGTCTGCCGCTGATATGGAGAACAGCGTCTTGTGCAGGGATGAAGATACTATCACCTTTAAAGAGAGAGAGCGTTGTTTCATTTAGAGTTAATCTACCCTCGCCGTCTGTAATAACGAGTGAACGGAAGCTGCTTTCATCGAGCTTAATGTCAAGGCTTTCATTACATTCAAGCTTTTTTACGGTGAAATATTTGCATGAAGCAAGTATTCCGTCATGAACCTCTTTCTGCGGTGGTGCAGGAAAAAGGTTTGCAACGTCAATCGCCTTGTCGATGTGAAGCTGTCTCGGATTTCCGTCCTTATCTCGTCTGTCATAGTCATATACTCTGTATGTAGTATTTGAATTCTGCTGAACCTCGCATATCAAAATACCGGAGCATATAGCATGGATTGTTCCGGATGGAATGAAAAATACATCTCCTTTATGTACCGGAACCTTGTTTAATATCTCAAGTAAAGTGTTATTTTCAATTCTTTTTCTGAATTCTTCCTTTGAAACGGTTCTGTTTAAACCGTAGTATAAGTATGAATCCTTTTCACAGTCTACTATATACCACATTTCTGTTTTGCCGTATTCATGTTCAACCCTTAATGCATAGTCATCATTAGGGTGAACCTGTATCGAAAGATTATCCTTTGCATCTATAAGTTTAATCAAAATAGGGAAGAAGTCAAATGCCTTTGCATTTTCACCTATTATATCATTCCCGTTTTTTTCTATATACTCAGATAATGTCAAACCCTTAAACTGTCCGGCAACAATACTTTCGCCGTCATGGTGGGTTGAAAGCTCCCAGCTTTCAGCAGCTTTATCGAGGTTTGTTTTTTTGTTAAACTCTGTTATAAGCTTTTGCCCGCCCCAAATATAATCCTTAATAGGTGCGGTTAATTTTATCGGTGAATAATCCATCTCACAAATAACTCCTTTATCAAGCCGATTGGCTTTTGTGTTTTTCTGAGATTAATATATCACACGATAAAATAAATTTAAAGATTAAATGCTTACGATTTAGTTTGGTATGTAATTAGTGTTAAAAAACAAATAATCGTTAAAAATCAAAAATAAAAGAGCCTATATAGAGGAATGTAACAGTAAACTGCAAGGGAGAGTATGAGAGGACGGCAGCCCTCTCATGAATTCTTTTTTCTGAATTGATCCGGAGTATAGCCGGTATATTTTTTGAATGCAGTATAGAAATAGCTTCCAGAGCTTAATCCCGTTTGCTGTGCTATTGCCTGTGCCGTAAGGTTGGTTTCAATGAGCATACGGCATACCTCGTCAAAACGCTTTTTTGTTATGTAATCCGAAATAGAAATATTTTTCTGCTGCTTGAATATCGAGCGTGTATAATTGGCACTCTTATTTACATATGATGCTATCATATCTATTGACAGGTTAGGATCGGTGTAATGCTCGTTAATATATTGCTCGATTGAATTTGCAATTATAACGTGCTTATCATCAAGCTTAATATCACTTACAGATATAATCGCATCCTTTGCCTTTGCACAGAGAACATCTCTTATTTCCTCTATTACTTCCGCTTTCATGAATGTATCGGCAATCAAATCACGGTCATCGGCATTGTTGTTTGACGCTGAAATTCGTGAATTTATTTCTGTCATAAGAACGCATGAATGTACTATTATATAAAGGTAGGACATATGGCGTACAGATTCTATGAATTCATCAATTGCCTTTTCAACACCGGATTCATTCTTGGCATTGATTTCACGAATTACAGCTTTTGACTGCTTTTCGGGATAATCATGCTTTGAGTCTATGTACTTCAATAATGAATTATAATTTATTATTGAAGAGTGTCCCATGACAAGCCTATATTGCATAGCATATTTAACATCACTGTAAAGGTCGGCTATTGAGTCAATATTTCCTTTGGCGGTGTTATATGCGGCAGACGCATTTGCATTAAATGCATTTTCGGTAAATCTTTGAAGCATTTGTATATACTGAATATCAAATTCCGGATTTTCATGGTTTATCAAAAATACAACGTCATATTCGGAGCCGTAAACCGTTGCATATGCATGCATATCGTTTTGCGTAAGTATCTCGATTCCGGCATTTCCTATTCCATACAAAAGCAAGCCCATGTTGGAACGGTCAAGAGCTGCTGTATTGTCAAGACGCATAATAACAACAGTATTGTATGGCTTATCCAGTCTTATATTATATTCATCAAGCTCATGAGGGTCATAGTTGTAAGCTCCTGCCAAAATGTTATATACAAGCTCGTTGTGCTTGGTTGCCGAATACAGGTACTCGGTTCTTTGCATTGAGTTGTATTCTTTCCTTATATTACGCAGGTTTTGCGATATAAGTTCAAGGTCATCGTCTGTTCCCAATGAATCCTTTATACTTTCGGAGTCAATGTCCATTATGTCAAAAAGGCTTGTACGAAGCTTTTTGAATGGTCTGAAAAATGATATACTCATTTGCATACTCGATACAAAGTATAGGAATATGAGCAGGCATGCAAACAGAATTATCATCATAAACTGCCATGCATAGGATACTATTACGGATGACGCATTAAAGCTCGACACATATAATGAGTTTAAAGTATTTGAACGTCTGTAACAATAAATCTTTCCTATTGTTCCGTATGTACCGTCTTCGTCGGGTAATGACAGAAGCTTTTTTATAGTTTTATTATCAGACAGGTTTTTACCGAACAAATCCGGATCTGAAGACGATATTACAACTCCGTCCGATTGAAGAATAGTCGTAGACTGTTTCTTTGTTTGTGAATTTGCATTAACCATTGAGTTAAGCAGATCTGAGTCTATGAATACAGCCATGCAGCTCATGTCACTGTATTTATAAATAGAAACAAGGGTACGCTTTTCAGCTATTCCGCTGTCGGTTTCATATTTTAATATATGCGGATTGTTTACATCATAATGATTTGCATCATATACCATATTCAGTAATTCCTTATCCGGAAAATCGTTTATGGTATATGCCGGATTTTCTCCAGTATATATACAGTCGTATTTTAAATTGAAGAAATATACCTTATCTATGGCATTGGTTGATAATTTCATTTGAGAAATTGTGTCTGATATAGCAGTTGAATATTTGGCATCATATGGCTTTGTTACTGCATTTATCGCAGACGTATCATTTTCAAAAACAGACGCTGCGGTAGAAGAAACATTCCTCAATATATAGTCCGTTGTTGTTTCTGCCTGCGATAGCATTTTTGTCTGTGCTGTTTTCATTTGAGAAATTGCGGCATTATATACATTAAATACCATTACTAGCGCATAAGCCAGAAAGACGGCACAGGCAATAGTAAAGTATGTGTGCAATGTGTTTCTAAAAAGCTTATTGTTTTTAAAATGCAAATAATATTCCCGATACTTTTTTTTCATATTGCATTTCCTTTCCTAATGTGTTAAAATATATATGTCATAGATTATATGCTTGTTATTAATATGACATTCACAATACTATCAATTATACCATAACAAGAAAACAAAGTCAAGATGTAATTGTCAAAAATATATATAGGCATATTAAACAGTGAAAAAAACGGTGAATTACGATTATTCACAAATAACAAATATAACTATTATAAAAAAACGAATAAAAAGAGTAATTTACAAACTTGAAAAAACCGCCTCATAACAGTATAATTTAATTAAAGCTAAGCACCGGAAAGCAAAGTGCTTAAAAATATTTTTCACAGGAGGTGGTTTTGCTGTGAGTACAAAAGCAGCAGACGCAAGAGCGGCAAAGAAATTACAAAAGGCCGCAGACAAAAAGCTCAAGCCTACATTAATGCAGGATATTAAAAGAAACCCGTGGTTGTATCTTTTATGCCTGCCGGCAATCGTATTCTTTGTGCTTTTTGCATATATACCGATGGCAGGCTTATACATTGCCTTCGTTGATTACAGACCGATGAAGGGTATATGGGCGAGTCAGTTTATCGGATTGGAAAACTTCAAAGCGTTTTTCGCAACAAAGAACTGGATAACAGTTACAACAAATACATTATTCTTAAATGTATTGTTCATAGCATTCACAACATTTACTTCGGTAGTAATTGCTATAATGCTTGCAGAAATGTCAAAGAAGTGGGTGAAGAAAATAACTCAGTCCATTGTAATTCTTCCTCACTTTATGTCATGGACCGTCGTATCAATGCTTTCGGTTGCACTACTTGCCTCAAACGGTATGGTAAATCAGGTAATCGAAAAGATGGGCGGTTCGGCAATAGAATTTTATAATACACCGTCAGTGTGGCCGTTGGTTCTTGTTCTCCTCAGAATTTGGCAGGGAGCAGGCTTCGGTTCAATAGTATACCTTGCAACAATAACCGGAATCGACTCGTCAATTTATGAGGCGGCAGCAGTTGACGGAGCAACACGCTGGCAGTGTATTACAAAAATTACATTACCTCTTTTAAAGAACACAATCATCATGCTTACAATCATGTCGGTAGGTAAGATATTCAACGGTGACTTCGGTATGATTTACGCAATGATTGGTTCAAACTCAATATTGTATAAGACAACGGACGTTATTGATACATACCTTTTCCGTCAGCTTCTTGAAAATCCTTCAATGGGACAGACTGCTGCGGTTGGTCTTGTTCAGTCTATATTAGGATGCTTATTTGTTATCTTATGTAATAAGATTGCTAATAAGTGGAGTCCGGAATCAGCGTTATTCTAAAGGAGGTACATGATGAAAAAGAGTAAATCAGATTACGCTGTTTCGGCAGTCGTATACATATTTATTATAGGCTTTGCCTTAATATGCCTTATACCGTTCCTTTTGGTTCTTTCAAGCTCGTTCACATCACAGGCTGCATTGAATCAGTACGGATACCAGCTTATCCCTAAGGAATTTTCAACGGCAGCATATTCATTGCTGTTCAAGTCGGGAACGGTTCTTCCGGCATATGGAGTAACAATATTTATAACAGTAGTAGGTACGGTTTTGAGTATGCTTGTAACCTGTGCCTGTGCATATGCACTTTCATGTAAGAGCTTATATTACCGCGGTAGCATTGCATTCTTCATCTATTTTACAATGCTTTTCACAGGCGGTCTTGTTCCTACATATCTTTGGGTTACAAAGTACTTGCATTTATCAGATTCACTTTGGTCATTGATTCTTCCGTCACTGGTAAATGCATGGAACTTATTGCTTATGCGTAACTTCTTCAACGACATTCCGGAGGCACTTTCGGAGTCGGCGAGAATAGACGGTGCGAATGACATAGTTATCCTTTTTAAGATAATTCTTCCGATTTCGCTTCCGGGTATCGCAACAATAGGTCTTTTCTATGCACTTGCTTATTGGAATGAGTGGTATAAGGCACTTTTATACATTCATACAGAGTGGAAGTATCCGCTTCAGTATTTGATAATGCAAATTCAGAAGAATATTCAGTATGTACAGCAGAATGCCGCACAGGCAGGAGTTGTAACAGACGGACTTGTTCCGGCGGAAACAACACAGATGGCAACAGCGGTTGTCACGATCGGACCTATCATATTATTATATCCGTTCCTCCAGAAGTATTTTGTTCAGGGTCTTACAGTAGGTTCTGTAAAGGGTTAAAGAAATTGAGATTTGAAATTCGGGATGCGGGATTATAATAATGGACGAAAAATTCCGCATTGCGGATTTTGAACTTATATATGAAAGGATAAAATAAGATGAAAAATATTGTAAAAAGAATTTTTGCAGCTGCAATTGCCTGCACGATGGCTGTCCCGGTCTTTTCGGGCTGTGCATCTATCGGAAACAAGGTTGACAGCGATACAATAAAGGTAATGCTTTCCGGACAAAAGCCAAAGGGCTGGGATGATGTTTTAAATGAGTACAACGAAAACGGTGCAAAGGAGACGGGTGTCAAGCTTGATGTTGAATGGGTTTCACAGGGTGATTATAAGGAAAAGCTTAATCTGAGAATGATTGGTTCGGAAAATTATGACCTTGTTTTTGATGCTCCGTTCAATAAGCTTAAAAACTTTGCCGCCTATGAGATGTATACTCCGCTTGAGGATTATCTTGAAAGCGGTGCATATCCCAATCTTTCAAAGGCATTTCCGGAGGAAATTGCGGACGCAAACCATTACTTCGGTCATTTATACGGTCTGCCTATGATGCGTACCTACGGAAACGGTGTGAACTGTGTTTATTACAGAAAAGACCTTGCAAAGAAGTACGGCATAGGCAAGGACGGACAGATTGACAGTTATGACCAGCTTCAGCAGTTCTTTGATGCAATTGCGGCAGGCGATGAAGCAAAGACAAGCAATATGGTTCCGTTCGGTGTAACGGGTTCAAGAGGCTTCTATACATTATTTGCAAGTGATAGCGTTGATATGGCGAAAAATCATATTGTTAGAATGAGTCTCGGAAGTTTTGCTCATGTACTTCTCAATGAAGATAACACAGAGGTTGTGGATATAGTTTATGAAGGAGAGGATCCTTCAAGATATGCGGCATTCCCGGAAAAGTATCGTGACGGTGAGATTTTCGGAATGGCAAGACTTAAGAAGCTTCGTGAGTGGAACAAGTATCTTGAAAGAGATTCTCTGAATCGTAAGGACTCATGGGCAATGGTAACAGGTATGAAGGCTGCCGCAATGGTAGATAACCTTGATACATATGAGCAGAAGGTAACAGACCTTGCGTCTGCTCTTCCGGATGCGGAACTTGGAGTATTTATTATAGAGGACGGCGTCAGAAATATGGAGCCGGAGGCTCGTGCAACAGACCTTAAGGGAAACAACTTCATCTGTATTCCGGCATGGTCGAAGAAAACAGATAAGGTTCTTACATTCCTTGACTGGCTGTATGCGGATAAGGAAAACCATGACTTATTTGAACTCGGTATTGAGGGCAAGAACTGGAATGCTGTCGGTGATGACAAGTACGAGGTACTAAAGAACAACGGCGAGCAGTATTCGTTCCCGGGATATGTATTGACATGGAATCCTAACTTTGTACGTTTCCAGTCAACACTTCCGGAGGATATATACGAATATAAGAAATATGATCTTGAGAAGAGCTCATATTATGAAAGCCCGCTTGCAGGTTTTATGTTTGATACATCAAAGCTTCAGACGGAAACCTCGGTTATTTCGGGTATAACATCAAAGGTATCGACCGCACTTGAACACGGTGCATTGGATAATCCGGTTGAGGTTAAGCGTGAAAATACAGCCGAGTGCCTTGCTAATGGACTTGACGTAATCCGTGAGGAGGCTAAGCGTCAGATTAATGAGTTCTTAAAGGAAAAGAACAGTAAGTAATAATAAATAGTAACATTGGGCTGCTGCGGATTAGGTTTTGCGGCAGCCTATATTTAAAGGGAGTAAAAAATGATTAAGTTAAATGAAACCGATAAGAAATGGGCAGATGAGATTTGGAATAAAATAGATTCCAAAATGAAGGTTATTGCCGAAAAGAATAAGGATATAATCCCGTATACAACAGACGAGAACGGAGATTTTATAGACTGTGCAAAGGGAAAGTTTCCGTATGATATATCATGGTGGACAAACGGTTTTTGGCCCGGCTATATGTGGCTGCTCTATGTTGGAACAAAGGATGATATATATAAGACAGCTGCGGAAAATGCCGAGGAGCTTTTGGACGGAGCATTTGCCGAATATGAGCATCTGCACCATGATGTGGGCTTTATGTGGCATATAAGTGCCGGAGTTAATTACAGACTGACGGGAAATAAAAAGTCAAGATTAAGAGCCTTATATGCGGCGGACTTCCTTGCCGCAAGATACAATCCGACGGGAAAGTATATCCGTTCATGGAATGCAGACTCGGATACGGACGGTTATAATAAGCTTATAATCGACTCCATGATGAATATTCCAATGCTGTACTGGGCAGCGGAGGAGCATGGAGATGACAGGTTTAAGCAAATGGCTGTAAACCATGCAAATACAGTTATGAAAACACATATCAGACCGGACGGAACTTCACATCATATTGTTGAAGTAGACCCTGCAACAGGCGATGTATATAAGGCTCTCGGCGGTCAGGGTTATGAACTGGGTTCAACATGGACAAGAGGACAGGCATGGGCAATATACGGCTTTACATTATCGTATATTCATACAGGTGACGAAAGGTATCTCATGACGGCTAAGAAAGTAGCGAATGCTTTTATTGCGTGTGCCGCACAGCAGGATTGGAAAGTGCCGCTCGATTTCAGACAGCCGGATGAGCCGAAAATATATGATACAACAGCGGCGGCTTGTGCAGCCTGCGGATTGATTGAAATAGCAAAGACCTGTTCGGAGTATGATGTTAAGAATTACTTGAATGCCGCATTGAAACTTTTAAAAACAATAGATGAAAAAGCGGCGGACTATACGACAGATAACGATAATCTTCTGAATTACGGTTCGGAGGCATATTATCCGGGCAGAGGAGAAGCCGGACTTAATACAGCGATTATATACGGTGATTATTATTACACCGAGGCAATTTATAAATTAAAGGGCTTTGAGCCTTTATTCTGGTAAGAGGGACTGCCGCAAGGGACTGTTTTGCGGCAGTCCCTTACTGTATATACGGCTATAAATTATTGTTTTAATAACATTTTATATAATTGTGAAAAAACAAACAAAATAAGAAATAAACAAAGTTGAGAACAAAATGATAGTATAGTATAATAGAATTAACAAAAAATGAACGGAGGAACTATTATGTACATAGGTATAGATTTGGGCGGCACAAATATTGCCGCAGGACTTGTTTCGGAGGAAGGAAAAATAATTTTAAAGGACTCTGTTCCTACAAACAGTACTCGCCCTACCGAAGAAATTGTAAAGGATATGGCAGAGCTTGCAAAGTCGCTTATGGAGCGTAACGGAAATACTATAGAGGATATAAGGTCGGTTGGCATAGGATGCCCTGGAAGTATAAATGTGGAAACAGGAGAAGTTGTATACTCAAACAATATAAAGATGAGTCACTATCCGCTTGCTGAAGTGTTCAGAAAATATCTGGACATTCACGTTAAGGTTGATAATGATGCAAACTGTGCGGCATTGGGTGAATATACGGCAAACGGTGAAAAATGCGGCTGCTTTGCTTTTGTGACTCTCGGAACGGGAGTGGGCGGCGGCTTGGTACTGAACGGAAAGCTGTTTCACGGCTTTAACGGTGCCGGAGGTGAATTTGGACATATGACGCTTGTAAGCGGCGGAGTCAGATGTACCTGCGGAAAGGAAGGCTGCTGGGAATCATACGGTTCTGTTACGGCTTTGATAAGACAGACAAAAGAAGCTATGGAGAAAAATCCCGAAAGTATTATGCACGAAATTGCAAAATCGGAAGGAAAGGTTTCGGGAAGAACAGCATTTGAGGCAGCAAAGAAAGGTGATAAAGCAGGACAGGAGGTTGTAGACCAATACATAAGATACGTTGCGGACGGTGTGGTAAGCTTGGAAAATATATTCCAGCCTGATATTATAGCAATAGGCGGAGGAATAAGCAAGGAAGGTGATTATCTGCTTGAGCCGATAAGAAAGTATGCAGCCGAGAATGGATTTAATAAATATATGATGAGAACAAAAATTACTGCGGCAAAACTGTTTAATGATGCCGGAATAATAGGTGCGGCATTGATTTGACGGTATGCGTAATACAAAAATGATAAAAAACAGACATAATATTTATAAATTTAAGTGAAAAATAAAAAAATGCAGTTGAATTAATACAAGTTTTGTGTTAAAATAATGTTAATAAAAATAACATCGGAACAAAATTTACTGAATAGGAGGGAATTTTGTGGTAAAAAAAATTATAAGTACGATGCTTGCTTCATCAATGCTTTTAAGTATCGTACCTGCCGTTCATGCGGAGGAAAAAAATATATCGTTCGGATTTGAGGACGGTGAACAGGCATGGACGACAAATTCGAGCAACGGAAGAACAGCGGCGGGAACAAGCTTGGAGCAAAAGCATTCCGGAGAAAAATCGTACAGGTTTAAATCGGAGGTTTCCACATCGGAGGAAAGTGAATATTCCTCAATATCCCAAAGCTTTAAGGCTGATACAAATTCGGCATATAAAATCGGTGTATGGTCGCTTTTGGGTGATGATTATGAAAGATTAAACGGAACAAACGGCGGTGCGGTATTCACATATACTCTTCTTGATGCAAACGGAACGGAAATTCCCGGCTCAAGCTATGAGTATTGCATGGCGGAACCGAAAGATGATACGGAACGTACATGGACAGAGAATGAGTTCTATATTCTACCGACTGATAAAACGGAAAATATAAAAATAACTGTGGGACTTCGTTCAACTAAAGGTACGGTGTATTATGATGATATAACGGTTGAAAAAATAGAAAGAACAGATATTAAATCAAACCCGTCAACGAAAATTCAAAATACAGACCCGAATATAAGAGAAAGCTATACATACGGCTGGGAAGGTACGGATGCGGACTGGTGGGGTACAAGCATAGGCAAAAATGCAGTGGCACAGATAGGCATAACAACAGAGGATTCACATTCGGGAGATGCGTGCTATAAATTTAGTGCCGATACAATGAATGTAACCGCAGAAAACAATCAGCAGATTATAAATAATAAATATAACGGCTCGTATTTCAGAGTTAAGCCCGGAGTTTATGAGATAAGCTGGTGGTACAAAATTTTAGGTCCGTATAAGAGAGCATCGAATTCATGGGGTATGTCGGTAAACATGATAGTATACAGTGATGACGGAAAGACACAGACAGCAAATATATCGAAAACATATCTTGATTCGGATGCCGACAAAGGCTGGCAGCAAAGTACATTTTCAATAACCGTTCCCGACGGTTCATCTTATATCAGAATAAATATAGGATACAGAGCCTGTACCGGAACATTTATGGTGGACGACCTTTCGGTTAAACCTCTCATGAGCGACTTTGTTTCGGAGCCGGATAAGGAAAACTATCATGGAATGACAGTTAAAAAGCTTGATAATGACAGTGTCTATTTAAACATAGATACAGAGGAATCAAAGCAGAATGATGTGATTGACTCCGTAATTATGGGAAATGAAGAATCCGAAAAGGCACATGACGTTGATGCCGGAAACAGCATAACGGGTTACGGCGGTTTGGGTGATACATACAGACAAATTGCTCCCGGAGATGATAAATATTGGGTAACAATGAAGGTCGATCCGGAAAAGAATAATTA